>NZ_SIJA01000076.1:0-251258 GCF_012062385.1 Methanocorpusculum sp. GPch4
AAAAGGAAAGAAAAAAACCAAAATGAAAATTACTACTATATAAATTAGTAACGCACTAGGTAGGTAGTTATTCCGGGGGTATCGTTTTTTCCAGGCGCCTCCCTATTGATTTATATACTATGACTGCATAAAGGAGAAAATACGCCGAATCCTGCCGATTTTGATTTTTACCCACGAAAAATCATCATTAAAAAATGGTCAAAATTGATCGGCGGAAGGTGATTTTGGAATCGAAACACCTATTTGCGAGTGGAAGCGGGGACCTTTAGGTCCCTCAGCTGAGCAAGTTCGAACGAAGTGAGAACTTACGACCAAATCTTTGATTTGCGAAAAATGATCGAAAATTGATCACGGGAAAGGAGTCTCAAAAACGATATCGGAACAGCCGATCCAATTCGGGATGGAGTTTGTTAGGTGTGGATGCATGAGAAAAACCAACCGCGAACCGCAAATCAGAGATTTGCTCTCCGCTTCGGGCTATCTCATACATCCGCACCCAGCCAACTCCATCCCAACCCAGATATTCCAGTGATCGAACGTGACCACGTGAGAATTCAGGCAGCTCATCTCACAATACACGAAATCAAAGGACATGCCCATAAAAAAAGATTCCCCCTTCCCCCCCCAAACTTAGGGAAGGGGAGGGCGGCAAGCTAAAACCAGAGAAAACGGTTTTTTACCTGCACCGCGAAGAAAATTTCACCTCAATCTGCTAGACAATTCGGGCAGGAGAGTCATCTTAGGCAGTACTCCTGTCCTCACTAACTAAATTCGATCTTAGAATATATATACCCCTGACCGCGCGGTGGCGGGTTGACGAACAAGCGAGGGTCGAAGACCCGAAGCGGAGAACAAACCGAATGTTTGTGAACAAGCGAGGGCTGTAAGCCCGAGTCGGAGAACAAACCAAAGGTTTGTGAACAAGTCGACGACCTCAGCCAAGCAAATCTCTGATTTGCGATGCGATAATGCCCCCGATTTTAGCGAAAACGATGTGGTCACTGAGTGAGGAGGGGGTTTTACGATGCAAAAAAATGAGATTTGCTCCGCTGAGCCACCCCCTTCATTTCCCCCTCCGGATCCCTATCACCTTCACCTTTGGATCTTCGCTGAAAAAGAACGGAATCGACATCTCCATCCTGCCATTCACAGTTGGCAATTCCCCCTCCTCTCCATCATTTTCCGAATCGTTCATCATCTTTCAACGCAAACTGGTTTATTACTCCATGGGATTGTTCGACACATTCAGAAAACAGGGCGGCGCTCCGTTAAAAAAAGCCGACTCCGCAATGTGGCTTGCCCAGGCCCAATCATACATCCGGCTCAAACGCTTCACCGACGCTCTTCACTGCCTTGACAAAGCGATCGCCTGCGATAAGGAAAACCCTCTCGCCTGGCATGAAAAAGGCCGCATCCTCGCTCTCGTAAACGAAGAAAAGGCCTCCATCTCCTGCTACGACCGGGCGATCGAACTCCGTCCCGGCTCGGCCGTCTACTATCACAACAAAGGAGACGCCCTCGCCTCCTTTGGCCGATATGCCGAAGCGGACGAATGCTTCAAAAAAGCCCTCTCCCTCTCACCCGATGACGTCGTCTTCCTCACCAGTCATGCACGCATGCTTTCCCAGGCAAAAAAATACCGGGAAGCCGAAGAGATCATGGCACGCGTCTGCGACCTCGAACCGCGGGGTCCCGAACACTGGTTCAACCGCGCCACCATGCTGTACGACTGCGGCAAAATGGAAGACGCCGTCTCCTGCTACAAAGCCGCCTTCACCATCGCCCCGGGCCATGCGGTAAGCTACTTCAACTGCGGAAACGCCCTCTCCTCCCTCAATAAATATGAAGAAGCCGTCTTCTACTATGACAAAGCATTGAAATATGAACGGTCCATGACCGGAGCCATGAACAACAAAGGCATGGCGCTCAGCATCCTTGGAAAACATGACGAGGCATACGACTGTTTCCGGCGGGTCCTCATCGCCCAGCCGAACAACCCGGACGCCTGGTACAACAAAGGATACGAGCAGCTGCTTCTTGGAAAATATGCGGACGCCGCCGAGTCTTTAGACAAAGCTCTCTCCTTTGCCGACGCAAACGACCGCGAACTTATCAAAAAATGCCGGGAGGCCAAGGAACAGGCCGCCCGGTCAGCATAAAAAACTCTTTTACGAACCTTCAAAGCGTGAATCGAACTTCGGGTTCAGCAGATGGATCTTCACGACCGACCCCTCCTTCACGATCACTTCCGGCCACAGACGGGTGCCTGAATGGATGGTCACGTCATTTTGCAGGATCGAACGCGCCCCGATCACGGTATTGTGCTCCACGGAACATTCATCCCCGATATTTGTCCCGACATCCACGATGCTTCCCGAGATCGTGGTCCCGGACCCCACCACCACGCCGTTATAGATCGACGAGGAAAATATCTTCGCATTGGTCTTGATCACACAGTTGTCTCCGATGCTTGTGTACGGGCCGACGATAACATTATCCCCGATCATCACCCCGTTTCCGACAAGAACCGGGCCGACGATCCGCGAACCGGCCCCAAGCGTGATCCCGTCGCCGAAGGTAACGGGTCCGGTGATGTGGGCATCTTTGATATTCAGTGTTCCCGACACGCTCGTCACGGTCTTTTCCTGCAGGATCCACTTCTCGGCGGCACGCAGCATCGCCGGGTTGCCGACATCCGTCCAGTTCCCGCGGGCAAGCCAGCCGTTGAGCTGATACCCCTTCTCCATAAGCAGCGGGAAGAGATCTTTGGCGAAGTCGAACTTGGTGTTTTCCGGAATGAACCCGAAGATCTCCGGGTCGCAGACATAGATGCCGGTGCTCGCAAGGTTCGAGAAGATCTCTCCCGGCGCCGGTTTTTCCCTGAACCGCCGGATCCGAAGGGATGCATCGATCTCGGCGATACCGAACTCGCGGGGATCCTCGATACTGATCAGACCTATCGAGGTGATCGCCGGAGAATTCATATGGTCCCGGTAGAACTCCAGAAGGTTGAGATCGGTCATATGGTCGCCGCCGACCACAAGGAACGGGGCGTCTTCCAGATACTTCTGGGCGTTTTTCACACTGCCGGCGGTCCCGAGTTTGATCTCTTCGGGAACATAGGTGATATTTGCCCCGTAGAGCGACCCGTCGCCGAGCGCTTTCTGGATGTCGTCGCCCATATACCCTATGGTCAAAACGATGTCAGTAAACCCGAGGTTGGCAAGATGCGTTACCAAATGCACGATAGAGGGTTTGTTGGCTATCGGGATGCAGGGTTTTGGACGCTCAAATGTTAACGGACGAAGACGGGTGCCCTCTCCGCCGCACATAATGCATGCTTTCATTCTGTCTATATTTGCTTTAGGGAGTTATGAGTATTGTGGGGTGAGGCGATCCGGAAAAACGGATCCGAGATCAGGAAATATGCAGAAAAAAAGTGAGAAGACTATATGCCGGGATCCTAGATCCCAAGGACCATCCGCAGCACGTCCCGAAGACCCGGGGCAAGACCCACAACGATCATTGCCAAAAGCACCAGATGCCAGATGCTCTCCATCCCCTCCTCTTTCCGGAATTTTTCCAGCACCCATATGGCAGGGATCAGTACAACGATCTTGAGAGCGAACATCACGTACGGCGTTCCCGTAAGCTCGATCAGCGTGCTTCCCAGAACATGCTGCTCGATGTATCCCTTGAATTCCAGAGCATAACTCGTCGCCGAAGCGTCCAGCATATGGCCGGCGATCAAAACCAGGTAGAGCGGTTCGTTGATATATTCAAAGCGGAACAGGTACCGGAGAACTGCCCAGAGAGCTATTGACGCCGCCGCCGCGATCAAAAAGACCCAGAGTCCGGCAAGGATATCCACCTCGGCCGCCCGTGCAAAACCGAACCAGATCAAAAATCCGGCAGTGATCAGCGATGAGATCACGCCGCCGAGCATAAACGGCGTCGTGTAGGAGACGACGATCTTGTTCTTCTGCAGCTGATACGAGATAACCAGCATTACAATGGCAAAGATCAGCGTCAGAATATACACCTGGGGAGTTACGAAAAGGATCCACCAGGGGCCGGGAACCATGCCCGTATCCTCGACGACACGAAGCAGACCGCCCAGGATTATGTAGGAAAGACCGGTAAGGATGAGCGGGGTGTCGATAGGAATATCGGCCTTTTTCAGACAGCGGTAAAGTATATACAGTCCTAAGAGCACTAATAGAGCATACAATATCGTCTGGAAGACCGTATATGTCGAGCCTTCCAGTTCGACTATCCATTTATATAATTCATTTAACATAGGGGACCACGATCATGAAAACTAAGAATAATAGGATACTCAAGGATAAAACCTTTGACAAATCCCGATGGATCCAGATGCCCAGGGATGTGATCGCCGGACATGATGCTCTGCTCCAGCTCCCGAACGTGATCACCGATCTCGGCATCACCGGTCCGCTTCTTCTTCTTTCAGGAAAAACGACCATGCAGACGACGGGTTCGGCGATCCTGCGTCTGCTGGAGGGCAGGCAGGTCGTCTCCGCCGTTGTCGGGGAGATCACCTATGAGGAGATCGCGAGGATCGAGGAACTGGCCCAGGCCGCCGGCATCGTTCTGATCATCGCGGCAGGCGGCGGCCGGGTCATCGACACGGCAAAGGTCGTCTCCTACAATCTCGACATCCAGTTCATCAGTGTCCCGACAGCCGCTTCTCACGACGGTATCGCCTCGTCCCGTGCCTCTGTCATGACGGAGGACGGAAGCGTGAGCGTGGCGGCTCACCCTCCCCTCGCGATCGTGGCCGATACCGGCATTCTTGCGGCCGCTCCCCGCCGGCTGATGGCCGCCGGATATGCCGATATGGTCGCCAACTATACCGCGGTCCTCGACTGGGATCTTTCGAAAGAAAAAACCGGGGAGCAGGTCAGCGAGTATGCGATGACGCTTTCGATGATCACGGCCGAACTGATGGTGGAGAATGCAGAGAACGTGAAAGCCTTCGATGAAAAAGCCGCATGGATCGTCATGAAGGCGCTGTTTGCATCCGGTGTCGCCATGAGTATTGCCGGAAGTTCCCGGCCGGCATCGGGCGGCGAACATAAGTTTGCCCACATGCTCGAACGGCTCGCTCCGGGAAAAGCCCTTCACGGGGAAGCCTGCGGGATAGGCACGATCATCAGCATGATCCTGCACAAAGGCGACTGGCAGAAGATCAGAAGATCGCTCAAAACGATCGGCGCTCCGGTAACGCCCAAAGAGCTGGATATCTCTGACGAGATCGTTATCGAAGCGATCCTTCGGGCAAAAGAGATCCGGCCGGAACGCTACACCATCTTTGATGAGGAGATCACCCGGGATCTGGCGGCCTCCCTGGTTGCCCGGTTATATGAGGAGTAAGCTATGGACAAGGAAGAAACAATAATAACCATCGTCGGCTCGGTCTATGCCCAGGAGGGGGCCGAGTTCGTCTATGCAGGAAAAGCGCCAGAGTGTGAATCATGCAAGATCGTCAAGGTCTGTCACAACGCAAAACTCAGGGAAGGAAAACGGTACCGTGTCGTTTCGGTCCGAAAAACCAAACATGACTGCGCCGTTCACGAAGGCGGAGCAAAGGCCGTAGAAGTTGAAGAGACGATCATCACTGCCGTGATCCCGACGAGTCAGGCGACCCGCAGGACCCGGATCACGTATACGCCGGTCTGTGATGATGTATTCTGTAAAGGGTATGCGTTCTGTCACCCGGACGGGCTGACGGAGAAGGGCAGATATGTGGTCCTTGAGGTCCTGGGTCCCTACTCGGAGTGTCCGAAGGGTGTGAAGAATCTGAAACTCGTCGAGATGCGTTCCGTTCCGACCTGAAGGTTCAAACGAGTCAGCTTCTCTGACGTTCCCGGATTTTTCTGCAGAGGTTTTCCGCGGTCTGTGCTATCCTGTCCTTTGGCAGCAGCGAATCGATCCAGGTCTGCGGCACTCCCCAGAGAATGCCGGCCAGTCCTCCGGCGATGCATGCGATCGTGTCCGTGTCTCCGCCGAGGACGCATGCACGGCACACCACGTCCGCATACGCCGATCCGTCCCTGAAACAGATAAATGCGCATCTGGTCGTCTCGACCGGGTCAAGCGAAGGCACCAGCTCACCGGTGAGGTAGACCGCCGGCACCTCCGCCAGGACCTCGGCTTTTGATTTTCCCGCTGTCAGTCCTGCCGCGGCTTTTGCCAATGCTGCACAGCAGTCAGCGGCGTCTTTGTCATAATGCGTGAAGCCCGAAACGATGCGGGCGGTCTGCTCCGGATCTTCCTCCATAACGAGTCCGACGGGTATGGTCCGCATAACACTGCCGTTGGTTCTGCTTCCGCGGGCCGTGTGGACGGCGCAGACAGCCTTTTCAGGATCACATCCCTGTTCCAGAAGCGAAGCCAGGGTCCGGGTCGTCTGCCCGAACGTCGACGCATCGTCCCGGAGCGTGAGGATGAGTTTTCGCAGAAATACCGACCGGTCGAACGCCCCCGTCTCGCAGTAGGTTTCCGCGAGAGCGAGCGTCATCAGCGTGTCGTCGGTGACCCCGCCTTTTTTCAGGCCGAACTGCCCTCCGCCCGCCATGCAGACCTCTCTGTTCTCATCCCGGCACGTTCCTTCATACGACGCTCCAAGAGCATCGCCCGCCGCACAGCCGAACAGTCCTCCGATGATCCTTGCCCTCAGCTCATTCATTCCTGTGATCAGCTGTACTGTTCTCACATATAAGGCTGTCTGATGATGTTCTTTGCAAAACACTCTCGCGCAAAAAATCCGGGAACATCTGCGGGGCATTTTTCAAATCTGCGTTCAATGAGGGATTTTATTCCGCCGCAACTCCCGAAAAAACCGTCGTGAAACGAACTCTGATATAAATATGACGAGTAACCTATATGTGCCGATATGATAGACAAGATTAAGGAAGATTTTTTTATAAGAGGTGTTAGAAAATAATGCAGAAAGAAGAGTTACTCCATTTGCACATGCTGATGGTCCAGGTCAAGAAGTATTATGAATCAGTATCCGGAAACAATGTTCAGACCGCTGAATACGACGCACTGCAGATATCGCCGATTCACATTCATAAAAATAAGAATCTGCACCGCGTCGCTCTTCTCACTCTGGGAAATGAGATCGTTTCAGATATGAACGCAACTCAGGCCGCCCAGACTCCCTTTACTCAGGAACCAAGCCAGAGTATCGTAGCAGAACACTGATCTTATCACAGATGGACGAGCACGCCGTTTATCGTGAGATCATCTCACGCATTTTTTCCGACCCGGAGCCGGATATCCAGCATATCAAACTCTCGATCTGCCGCAGGTATGCTCTTGACGTGATGCCGAAGAACTCGGCGATCCTTGGAGCTGCCAAGCCTGAAGAGTATGAGGCTCTCCGCCGGGTTCTTATGGTAAAACCGACCCGGACCCTTTCCGGCGTCGCTCCGGTCGCGGTTATGACATCTCCCTGTGCATGCCCGCACGGGAAATGTCTGCCGTGCCCGGGCGGTCCGGATCATGTGTTTCAGTCTCCGCAGAGTTATACGGGAGAGGAGCCGGCGGCTCTGCGTGCACGCCAGAACGAGTATGATCCGTACCGGCAGGTGACCGCACGTCTGGGTCAGTTCAAACGTCTGGGTCATCATGTCGATAAAGCCGAGCTGATCGTCATGGGCGGGACGATGACCGCCCGCGATGATGCGTATCAGGTATGGTTCGTTTCGGAGTGCCTTCGGGCGATGAACGAGTTCTCCGGAAATAAGTCCGCTGCCGGATCGGTGGATGAGCTGATGCTCGAGAATGAAAAAGCCGATGTCCGCTGTATTGCGACGACTTTTGAGACCCGGCCTGACTGGTGTCGAAAGGAGCATATCAATAAGATGCTCGATCTCGGGGTGACCAAGGTCGAGCTCGGGTTCCAGCACACCGAGGATGAACTTCTGCTGCAAAACAAACGCGGCCATACGGTCGGGGATAGTGTTCGTGCAAACACCCTCCTCCGGGATGCCGGCATCAAAGTGGGGTTCCATGTCATGCCGAATCTGTACGGAAGCACAATTCCGCGTGACCGCGAGATGTTCGATGCGCTTTTTACCGACCCGCGGTTCTGCCCGGATTTCCTGAAGATCTATCCGACGCTGGTTACACCCGGCGCAGAGCTTGAAGAGCTCTGGAAGCGGGGCGAGTACGTCACGTATGATGAGGATGAACTTGTCGATCTGCTCGCCTATGCAAAAAGCCGGCTGCCCGAGTATGTCAGGCTCCAGCGTGTCCAGCGGGATATCCCGGCAAAACTCATCGTCTCCGGATCGATCCACGGACACATCCGTCAGATGGCGGCGGCCAGACTGAAAGAACAGGGGGGGAGCTGCCGGTGTATCCGGTGCCGCGAGATCGGCCGCCGGCCAAGCAGCGCGGTCGTGGAGGAGAAGAGCCAGGTCTATTCCTGCTGCGGCGGGACAGAGCATTTCCTGTCGACGGTCGCCGGCGAGTCGCTGATCGGATTTGTCCGTCTGCGGTTTCCGGGTACGGTGTTCAGGCCGGAACTCGAGGGAGCCGCTCTGGTGCGTGAACTCCACGTCTATGGAGAAATCGTCCCGCTTGGCGAATCAGGCTCGGGAGACAAGCGCCAGCACCGGTCGTATGGCCAGCAGCTTTTGAAGCGTGCCGAAGAAACCGCGCGTGAAGCCGGGTATTCGAAGGTCGCCGTAATGAGCGGTGTCGGGGTCAGACCTTACTATCATAGACAGGGATATCAGCGTACAGGTCCATATATGATTAAGAATCTATGAAACCTGCCACGCTCGAATTTCTCAGGCAACGTTTTTCTGCCTACTACAACGGGGCCATTCCGGGAGCGGGGGCAGGGTATGTTCCCGAGTCCCTTACCGAACGTGAGTGGGGGTTTCTTTTCTTCACCGAAAATCCGCGGTCAGGCATGCGGCGGCACATCTCGTTCACGTCTCAGGAGGAGCTGAACGCGTATCTGAAGAACATGGTTCCGGCCCATGTGTATTACTCGACCGCATATTATACGCATCCGGGGGCCGCCCAGATGGCGGACAAAGAGTGGCTCGGGGCCGATGTGATCTTCGATTTAGATGCAGATCACATCGTCCGTGCGCCGTACGATGTCATGCTTGCCCGGGTAAAAGAGGAGCTTTTCAAACTGATCGATATGCTGACTGGCGAACTCGGGTTTGCAAAGCGGGATCTCCGCATCAACTTTTCCGGAGGACGCGGATATCATGTCCATCTCCCGCTTCTTTGCGTCCGCGGGTGGAGCACGGCGGAGCGCCGGGAACTGGTGAATTACGTCTCCGGAACCGGTCTTTCATTCGACAGCATGCTGGCCTCATCACAGAAGTCCGGCTGGCCGGTCCGGTATCACTACGCGCTGGCAGATGAACTTTCCCGGATCGCGGTTCTGCCTCCGGAGGATGCACTCGCATATCTTTCCGGACTTTCCGGGATCACGGAAAAGTTTGCCGCGGGTTTTTTGAAAAATATCGCGGCCGCCCAGACGCTTCTCGACAACGATCCAAAAAAGCTTCTTGAAAACAAGGTGGTGCGGGCAATCGCCAATGCAGAAAACGCCCCCTTCCAGGCAGGGGTCCTATCAAGGGCCGCGCAGGCAGACGAACCGGTAACGACGGACGTCAAACGCCTCATTCGTCATCCTGGCTCTCTTCACGGGGGCTCGGGTATGCGCGTGGTCCCGATCCCGGCTGATCAGCTGGATGGGTTCGATCCGTTGATCGACGCGGTCGTTTTTGGGGAGCGCAGCGTCTCCGTTGACTGCGCGTTCAATATGTCCATGCCGATCCTTGGAAATACCTACGCGCTGACCGCCGGCCGCAACACCGTGCCCGAGGCACTTGGAGTATTCCTCTGCTGCCGGGGCATCGCCGAGTATTCAGGGGGGCTGTAGATGGGAAGGATCACCACCTCCGATCTGCACGGGTATCTGATCGATGAACGAAATCTGGGTTCTCTTGCCGAGATCCCGGCTACCCTGTATGAAGAGGTCCATGCGGATATTCTTGCCCTGTATAAACAGGCCGCTTCGCACGACGACCCGTTCGGCGAAGGCGCGCAGAGTGTTTTGAAGGAGCGCGAAAGTCTGCGCGAATACATTCGCGATCTGTACGGGGTCCGGACCCGGAAAATCCTCGCTCTTGCCCTCGCTCGTGCAAACGGCGAAGAAATCAACCGGGAAGAGATCCGGATGATGGTCCCGGGCGAGCGTATGCTTTTCGATGTTGTGTATGAATCCGCCTCCTCCTGCAGAAAGACTCTTTTAGATGGGAAACCAACATTAGAGACCACTGCATACCATTTCGTTCCCGCAGAGGTTTCAGCCGAACAAGCTCCGGTCCCGCTGACGCCTGTGAACGAGAGCCCGGATAAGCAGTGCGCAGATGAAGTGAACGTAACGTCCGCCGATGCCCCTGCTCCCGAGTCATACCGCGTGATCGCGGTATATGAAAATCTTCCAGAATTTCAGGATTATAGCGGACGAATTTACGCTCTTTCGCCAGGAGATGTCGTATCGCTGCCACCCCAGATGGCAGATGTTCTGTGTAAAGACAACAAAGCCTTAAGTATCAGGCTTCGCAAATAAGTATGGTATTTGGTATTCCCGTTTCAAAGGGGTAAATATTCATGAAGAAACCAGTAAAATTTAACACCTACTGCCCATACTGCCGGAAACACACCGAGCACGAGGTTGAGAGGGTAAAGAAAGGCAAGACGACCGGTCTCCACTGGATTGACCGTCAGAAAGCACGCCGCAGCAAAGTTGGCAACCGTGGTAAATTCGGTAAAGTTCCGGGAGGAGACAAACCGACCAAGAAGATCAACATGCGCTACCGGTGCAAGATCTGCGGTAAAGCCCACTTAAGAGAAGGGTACCGTGCAGGTAAATTCGAACTTACGGAGTAAGTAATATGGTAAAAGCATCCCGAGAAACCCGGAGCAAGTTCCTGAAGGTAAAATGTCCGGACTGTGAAAACGAACAGCTCGTATTCGAGAAAGCAACCTCCGTTGTTGAATGTACCGTCTGCGGACGCGTCCTTGCAGAGCCGACCGGCGGCAAGGCTGTTATCAAAGCAGATGTCGTAGCAACATTTGAATAAATCTGGAAAATTATCTGATGAGTGAAAGAGATTGGCCAATAGATGGAGAACTTGTCGTCTGTAGTGTTACAGAGGTCAAGGACTTTGCGGCATTTGTAAACCTGGATGAATATGAAGGACGGCAGGGGCTGATCCCTATTGCAGAGATCGCCCGCGGCTGGATCAAACACATACGGGATTACATCCGTGAAGGACAGAAAGTTGTCTGTAAAGTTCTTCACGTGGATGAACGCCGCGGCCACATCGATCTTTCCCTGAAAGATGTCAACGAACACCAGCGCCGGGAAAAGATCCAGGACTGGAAGAATGAGCAGAAGGCACATAAGTGGATCCAGTTTGCTTCGACCGAGTCGAACGTCGAGATCAAGACGTTCGAAGAGGCGATGTATGCTGAGTTTGGTTCGCTTTATGCGGCGTTCGAGGCCATTGCTTTATACGGTGACGCTACTCTCGCTAAATTCTCCCTTCCCGCAGAGGGGGCCCTTGCTCTCGCAAAAGTCGCCGCGGAAAATGTGAAAGTTCCAAAAGTCACCGTGAGTGCAATCCTTGAGCTTACCTCCACCAAACCCGACGGTGTCAACATCATCCGCCGTGCACTCAGAAGCGCTGAACCGAAAGTGGACGGCGCCGAGATCGAACTTCTCTATCTCGGAGCCCCGCACTACCGGGTAAAAGTCGTCGCTCCTGACTACAAAACTGCAGAAAAAGCACTGGTCAAAGCATCCGAAGCAGCGATCGGTGTGATGGAACGCGCTGAAGGTTCCGGCAAACTCATCCGGAAACAGAAGTAATATCTGGTGTTTTTATGACGGGTCATATTCGTAGATGCCCTGAATGCAACACCTACACTCTTTTTACGATCTGCCAAAAATGCGGATCTTCTACGGTTTCTGCCCATCCGGCAAGATATTCACCAGAGGATCCCTATGGTAAATATCGAAGGATGGTTAAGGCATGGAACAGGTAAACGTCAGATGGTATGTTGAGGATGTGGCAGCGCATTCCGCTCAGGTAGTGATCGCAGGGCTGCCCGGTGTCGGACATGTCGGCAAACTTGTTGTCGACCATCTTGTTCACGTCCTTTCAGCGGTGAAGGTTGCCGAGATCACCTCCACCCTTTTTCCTCCGCAGATGTATCTCTCGGAAGACGCGGTCCTTCGGATGCCGAGAAACGAGGTGTTTTTTGCACCGGGGTCCGCGAGTTCTCCTGGGATCCTTCTCCTGGCAGGTGACTGTCAGAGCACGACGCCCGAGGGACATTACATTCTGGGAAATGCGTATATACGCGTCTTCGAACTGCTCGGCGTCAAACGGATATACACGCTCGGCGGCTACGGGGTCGGCAGAATGGTGGAGACCCCGCAGATTCTTGCGGCGCTTTCCTCTGCGTCGTTAAAGGACGAGGTCCTCTCAGCAGGAGCTGTTTTGAATAAAGAAGAGCCGGTCGGCGGGATCATCGGGGCCGCGGGTCTTCTGATCACGCTTGGCCGTCTTGCCGGCATGGAGGGAGTCGCTCTCCTCGGCGAGACGTCCGGGTATCTGGTGGATCCGGTCAGTTCGACTGCCGTTTTGGATGTGCTGGAAAAACTCACCGGCATCACGGCGGACCGGACCGAGCTTGCCGAGCTCGCATCCCAGATGATGACCGAGGTCTCGGCGCTTGCCTCCACGATCCAGAGAAACAATGCAGACGACCTGAGTTATATTGGATAATCGCTATGCAGTGCAACGCGGATCTCCACCTCCACTCCTGTTTTTCGATGGCGACCTCGCCTGAGATGCTTCCGGACAAGATCCTTGCCGGCTGCCGGACAAAGGGCATCCGGGTCGTCGGGACCGGTGATGCTCTTCACCCGGTCTGGCGGGAGATGTGGGTGCCTTTTCTGGAGAACGATCATGGTATCACGGTCGTTCCCCAGACCGAAGTTGAAGACTCCTCCCGCGTCCATCACCTGATCCTGATGGAGACGTTCGATCAGTTTGCCGAACTTCAGCAGAGGTTCGCCTCCGCCTGCGGTCATCTGATGACGGCAGGCCGCCCTCATCTTCACCTGACGGGAGAAGAGATCGCCCGCGAGGTACATGATCTTGGCGGACTGATCGGTCCGGCCCATGCGTTCACCCCGTGGACGTCTCTCTTTGCCGCTTTTGACCGGCCTTCCGACTGTTACGGCGAAGAGTCTATCGAGTTCTGCGAGCTGGGACTTTCAGCTGATTCTTCCTACGGTGCAGGCATCGAAGAGTTTGCAGGCGTTCCATTTTTATCGAACTCGGATGCCCACAGTGCGGCGCCGGAGAAACTCGGCCGCGAGTTCACTCGGATGGATCTGGCATCCCTTTCGGTGCGGGGGATCCTTGAAGCGGTGAAAAAAGGTTCGATCGTGCTGAACGCCGGATTTTTCCCCGAGGAGGGAAAATACAACAGGACGGCCTGCACGCGGTGTTATTCCCAGTTCTCCCTTGCCGAAGCGGAACATTTTCACTGGAAATGTCCGCATGACAAAGGCAGGATAAAACTCGGCGTGAAGGAACGTGCGGAACAACTTTCGTCGATACCGCCGACGGATCGTCCGCCTTATCTGAAGATGATCCCGCTTGGGGAGGTCATCGCCCGCGTACTGGGAGTCTCCTCGCCAAACACCAAAAAAGCGCGGGCACTGTATTCTGCGTTCATCGAGGCGTTCGATAACGAGATCAGCATTCTCCTTGAAATACCGTATGCAGAGCTCGCGGAAGTTTCAGCTCCGGCCGCCCGTGCGGTCATCTCGATGCGGGAAGGCCGCCTCACCCTTATTCCGGGCGGCGGCGGAAAATACGGTTCGTTCACGCTCTGACGGGAAATGCATCCGGCAGGTTATGCGAGAAACGCACATCGTGACTCGTCCATGATCTGGACATCGTCAAGTGACCACAGACGCATGTTCCGCGAGGTCTTTTCGATACCGAGTTCGGTGTTCGAGTCGATCTCGATAAGATAGGCCTCCAGCTCCTGGACACGCATCCTGTTTGCCGCGACCGCCCGGTGATGTCCGTCGATCAGGATGTATTTGTCTCCTCTGTGCACGACGATAAGCGGCTCGGCAAGCCCTTTTTTGATCTCATACGCTCTCCCGTCCAGTTCATCCATATACACTTTGGACTGGGTGGGGATCAGATTTTTAACAGACACCATTCCGCGTGAGAGCAGCGGGTCCAGTCCGTAGAGGGTCTTGAGCGTGGTCATGTAATCGAACACTTTCTCGGGCGTCACCCGTTCGATCTGGGATCGGATCACATCTGCATTCGTAATGATACCGACAAACTTTCCTGTCGGATCAACCACCGGAAGTTTCTGGACGCAGAATCTGAACATTTTCCGTGCGACATCGGTCATTCCTTCATCCGGGTGGGTCTTCAGGATCACCGGCTGCATAAGGGGTGCGATACTGTCGGTCGCTTTTGCATCAATGATATCTCTTGCCGCGATCAGACCAACGACTTTTCCATTGGAAAGGACGGGAAACCCGTCGTGTGTCGTTGTCCGGATAAGTCCGATGACATCCTTCACGGTCTTTCCGGCGTCAAGACTGATCACATTGGTCGTCATGTACTCTTTTACGAGCTTCTTCTCGGTCGGGATAAGTTTCGGGTGTGTGGGGCGCACTACCGATCTTTCCGGATTATCATCGATTTTTATGTCGCTGATCCGGAATATTTTCATGGAGTGTGCGGTTTTTTCCAGGCCAAGTTCAATATCGGCATCCAGATAGACAACATATGCATCCAGTTCGGTTATGCCGAGCCGTTCTGCAGCAACTGCCCGGTGGTGGCCGTCCACCAGGATGGTCCTGGCTCCGGATTTCACCACGATCACCGGTTCGGCGAGATGTTTCCGGAGTTCATAGGTCCTTCCTTCAAGTTCATCCTGATGGACCGAACTCTGTGTCGGCTGAATAGCTTTGACCCGGACCGGTTCGCGTTTGAGGTGGGTCTCCACTCCGTATAATGAGTGAAGCGCCCGCATAAAATTGAATACCTTCTCGGGGGTCACCCGTTCGATCTGGGACCGGATCACGTCCATATTGGATATGATGCCCAGAAGCTCATTCTCGGGGCCGACAACGGGCAGTTTCTGGATCCCGGTCCGAAATATCCGCCGCGCAACCTCGGTTATCGTCACATCGGGCCGTGCGGTTATTGGGTGGCGAGTCATCCGCAGCTCGACTTTTGTTGAAGGGAGTTCGCCGATGATGTCCCGTGCGGAGATGTATCCGACCACTTTTCCAAGTCTGAGGACTGGAAAACCGTCATGCGTTGTTGTGTGGATCTGGCGGATCACATCACCTACCGTTCCGGATGCATCGATGCTTACAACATCATGCGTCATGTAGTCGCGGACCTGTTTTTTCTCCATCGCTTAAACCTAGTATTTGCGATTCAAGAACATCAATCTTGTTAAAAATAAGGATTTGCGGGGGATGATCCCGGGCCGGCGCCAGGCCGGGTCACTCGATATCGATCGGGACGCCGGTGTCCTGGGCAGTTTTTTGGAGAGTGATCTCCATGATGCCGTTTTTGAACGAGGCTTTTGCTCCTTCTGCACTGACCTCGGCGGGCAGACGGATGACCCTCTCGCCGGCGCCGGCTCTCCTCTCACGTAAATGATAGATGCCGGAAGCATCCGTTTGCGAGACTTCCCGGTCATACTTCGTTTTGATCAGCAGTGAGGATTCATTCAGAAGTTTTACCGAGACGTCCTCTTTTTCGATCCCCGGGAGATCACAGGTGATAATGATCTCGCCTGGTGTTTCGCAAAGATCCACATGGAAGTCGCCGGTGATCCGCGGTACGGCATTTTTTGCGATGGTCTTTAAGCTCTCGGAGCGCGATGCAAGATTTTCGGCACGTCCTTCCATTTCGGAAAAAAACGTGTCGAGTTCGGAACCGAGTGTTCCAAAGCTGAACGGGCAGAATCTGATTGGCATATTGTACCTCCTTTACAGCATCATCGAATGATGTTTACATTAAGTAAGTCATGATTGTATATATAGTTGACTGTAAGCAGAATACGCATCGGAAGAGAAGGTGTTTATGATATCACATCCCCATATTACTCACAAATGGCAGTACAGACGAAGTCCAAATCTGAGGAGAAAGGTCCGAAGAAGAATATAAACTGGACGCAGGTAGGCGTGATCGGCTTTTGTGTCCTGATAGTGATTATGTGCATCGTATCATTCAGCGGGTTGCCCAACGCTATTGGCAATCTCATCAATGGGAACGGTGCAGCAGGTACCGGCGCAGTAGTGTCCGGCAATCCCGTATATGTCAATTACACGATGAACATCGGCGGATCTGCCGTTTTCGAGAACGCAATGGGATTCTTTGCCGGTTCGGAGGTCAACCAGTCTCTGTACGTATCCGTTGACGGATATGAATATCCGTTTGTCGTATATCCAACAGAGTTCAACCAGATCTCATCCGGCGTTATCGGTCTTGTGCCGGGAGAAAGCAGGACCGTTGCCGGTTCCGGCTCTGATCTCGCTTACCAGATGACTAAGGAAGAAACCGAGACCGCCGGCCTGGTTTTCGCTGATACGAACGTTGATGACAGGGTATTCATTACCGTCGATTATCTCAATGAAAATGAGGAAGCCGCAAAAGCATACCGCATATGTGTTGTAACCGAGAAAACCGCGGACAATCTGACTCTGCAGTACGGCTCGGACACAATAGATATCAAAATGGTTGGTTATTTAACAACCAGCTAATATTTTTTACTTTTTTAAATCTTCCAGTTCGGCACGGATCTTTTCCAGCTCAAGGATCTGCTCTCTGTGGTAAGCGAGGATCATATCGCTGATGAGTCCGATCATAAAAGTCAGAATGCCGGTCACGATCAGAAGCATCGTCAGGATCGTCAGCGGAAGATGTTCGATCCCCTTGAACCACTCAAAAAGAACATAGATGCCGGTGAAAAACCCGGCGAGACCGAGAATAACTCCAAGAACACTGAAATGGAACAGGGGGTTGTTCATTTTTCCGTAACGGTTGATCGCTCTGATGATCTTGTATCCGTCACGAAAGGGATTGAGTTTTGTGGGGGATCCGGGGCGTTTTTTGTAATATGTCGGGACGACTTCAAATCTGAGATTATGGTGAACGACTGCGGAGCTGATCTCCGTTTCGATCTCAAATCCGGTCTGGGAGAGATTCATTTTTTGAATCGAATCTCTGGTGAACCCACGGTATCCTGAGAGGATGTCTGTCATATAGACGCCGTGCGCCCATTTGAAATATTTATTCATTATTATATTACCCAGACGGTTCAAACGGGTGAGGGCTCCGTGATCAAAGCTCCCCAGCCGGTCGCCGATCACATGGTCTGCCCGCCCTGATACGAGCGGTTCGATCATCGAGTCGGCGAATTCTGGGGGGTTGGTCCCGTCCCCGTCCATCATCAGAATGTAGGGTTCGGTGATCTGCCTGAATGCTTCGATCATCGCAGCCCCTTTCCCTTTGCCGGTCTGGGTAAGGACTTTCGCTCCAAGTTCTGCGGCGATCACCGGCGTACCGTCCGTGGAATGTCCGTCGACCACCAGGATTTTGGTATAGCCGAGACTCTGCAGTTCACGGATGAGCGGTCCGATGGTCGTTTTCTCATTGAGTGTCGGGATCAACACGCAGACATCGTCTTTATTCATCATCGATTATTTATTTTTCAGCTGCCAGAGCATTCTTCCCTGTATGCCGAAGTATTTGGAGTAGCCTATCGCGTCACGCTGGTCGATGGTCGTCGAGTCGAAGGATACCATGTCCATAGAGTAGATGGCATTTGGCGATGATCTTCCCATAATGTGCATTCCTCCTTTGTACAGCTGGATGTCTACTGTTCCGGTGACGCGTTTCTGCGTTTCGTCGATGAATGCATTCAGGTCATGGTACAGGGGTTCGTGGATCAGTCCCATGTAGGCAAGTTCCGCCCACTGGTCATCGACGATGTGTTTGAACTTCAGTTCGGCTCTGGACAGGACCAGTTTTTCGAGATCTTTGTGGGCCGCGATAAGGACGGTGGCTGCCGGATGTTCGTAGTTTTCTCTGGCTTTCAGGCCAAGAACACGGTCCTCGACCATGTCGTTTCTTCCGACACTGTGATTTCCGGCAAGTTTGTTCAGCGCGACGATCAGTTCGACGCCGGCCATTTTTTTGCCGTTTAAGGATACCGGCACACCGTTTTCAAATCCGATGGTGACGATCTCCGGCTCGTTTGGCGCATCCTTCAATGCTTTCGTCCAGTGGTAGATCTCCTCGGGCGGGTGGTAGTCGGGCTCTTCGAGGCGGCCGCCTTCGATGCTGCGGGACCAGATGTTTTCATCAACACTCCACGGGGTGGATTTTTTTACCGGGATGGGGATGTTGTGCTGCTCGGCATAATCGATCTCCCATTCACGGGTCATGTTGTGTTCACGCATCGGAGCGACGATGTCAAATCCGTGCATGCGGAAGATGTAGTCGAACCGAAGTTGGTCATTTCCTTTTCCCGTGCATCCGTGACCGATCGCGGCTGCATTTTCCTGTTTTGCGATCTTTACGATCTCTTCTGCGATGATCGGGCGGGCGAGGGACGTGCCCATCGGATAGCCTTCGTAGAGTGCGTTCGCCTTGATTGCCGGGAACACATGGTTTTTGACAAATGCGTCCTTCAGGTCAAGGGTGAAATGTTTGTCTGCGATGAGGTTTCCTTTGTCGGTCGCCATTTTTACTTCGCTTTCGGGCTGGCCGACATCTGCCGCGACCGTGATCACACGGTCGTATCCGTACATGTTCTTTAAAATCGGAACACAAATCGAGGTGTCAAGACCTCCGGAAAAGGCGAGGACAACAGTGCCTTTCCCTGTTTTCTCAGTTGTATCTGTCATGCGGATCTCCGATAAATACTGAATAGTATTTGTGTGCCGGAGATATTCAATACTGCTGATTCCAAAAGATATGCGGCCCAATCAAAACTGAAGCGTGCAGCGGGGGATACTTCAGGGCGCGGATGATACCGGGTCGGTGTGCCGAATCGGCGGTTTTCTGGATCGGGATCTTTTCTGCTGACGGGAGGTGAAAATACCCTGAGATCAGGGTGCGGATAATGTTTCGGGCTGACCTGATGAGGATGTCGAGGAGATGCCCTGCCACGGTTTATACACGTGACAAAGCCGATTCTCCCTCCTTTTTTTCTGAAAATACCTGCGGCATTCCGCTTTTTTCGCAATAAATATCCTTTATGCATACCTTTATTGCCTCAGGGATAAATCAATAAATTAAACCTTTTGGAGAAAAAAAATGTCCGAACTCTACAAAAAAATGATCGATGAGGCAATGGCTGCACAGCATGCTGATGTCGAAGTCCTCAAAGCGAGACGTGGAAAGCATTTCACTCTCAAGGATGCCCGCCCGTACGTTGAAGCGGTGGAAAAGATGACCGTGGGTCCAAAACAGAGCGCCTCGGTCATCAATCTGCACAAAGATTCGGTAAAGACCCACTTCAATGTTCTCTCGGGTCTGACCAGACATGTAAAGCCTGAAGACGATCCCTTTGTCGAACATTATCAGACCCCTGTTATTTTAGAGATCCTCCGTGATCAGGATGCGAAGTTTGCAAAGAGTCTGGAGACCTTTGCCGACTCGATCAAAACCCATGAGGCGATCATCGGCAGAGAGGCAGCACGCTGTTATGCCGGTTTCTATGGGCCGACCTGTGTCGTTGACTTTGCTCTTATGCCGGGTTCAACGAGCAATGTCGTCAACCAGGTCCTGACAAAAACCGAGATCCCTGTTGCCCACAAGCAGGCGATCCTTGCCGCAAAATCCTGGGGTATGAACACCTCATACGGTATTGGCGATCTCTTTGCAAAACGCATCGAAGCCGGCGACACTCTTGCCGAAGCATCCAGAAAGGAGGTCCGTCAGCTTCAGGATCTTTACCGGAACCCGGTGGATGCCCAGTCCAAGCTCATGCAGAGAGCCGGCATGAAGTCCTTCTCCGCAAGGAGATATATGGAGAACTACCGCAAAGGCATGGAAAAAACCGTAAAAGCGGCGATTGATGACGGTGTTCATTACGGAAACATCGCTACGATCCCTGCCTACTGTGTTGGTGATGTCTCCCACCACATCTCCCAGTCCACCTACAACATGTGTAAGGATGATGTGGTGATGGCAACGATCGAGGCAGTAACGAATGTGATCGAAAAGACGCTTCTTGCCGCGATTCCGAGTTTCAAAACACCCTATCAGCTGCTGAATGTTGCAACCGGCGCTTCTGCCGCGGCAACTGAGTATCTTCTGGAGCTTGATGCATTCAATGCTCCGATGATTGTGGATCTTCTGACGAAGAGGTATCACAACCTTGTGATGATCAATCCGACAAGAGGGGCAGCCGCCGAACTGCATAACTGCGATTTCATGGATATGATCTACCGCGGCTGGAAGATCCTTGACAAAGCCGAGAGGATCAAGAACGGATCGGGCAAACCGCTCGTTCCAAAAGTCGACGGCATCCCGATCGATCTCTCCCCGATCCATGAGAATGAGGTTCTGATGAACCCTCAGCGCTATGCATATCCGGCATGCGCTATCACGGTTCGCGCTTCGGCTCTTATGCGCCTTGCCGACTATCCGTGTCTTCTGACAAGCGAACCGATCACGGCCACGATGATGACGAACATCATTGCACTTGACAAAAAGACGGCGGCAGCGCCGGTTCGTTCGTGCAAGAGCTGCGCGACCGCATGCCTGATCGGGTCCCGGCACCAGTACTGCCAGTACCGTGAGGCTGTGTAAATGA
The DNA here is from genome assembly GCF_012062385.1 of Methanocorpusculum sp. GPch4. NCBI lineage: Archaea > Methanobacteriati > Methanobacteriota > Methanomicrobia > Methanomicrobiales > Methanocorpusculaceae > Methanocorpusculum > Methanocorpusculum sp. GPch4. The sequence goes on from NZ_SIJA01000076.1 coordinate 20,968, forward strand.
AATGTTACGTGTGTGAACAGCTGGGGATTGACCGGGAAGCGACCGGTGTCTGTATCGTGTGCGGGATGGGTCTCTGCACGGAGCATATGGTTCGTTCCGATGTTGAGATATGGGAAGGGGGGTATCCCTTCCCCTCAAAGAAACTGAAGCATCCGATCCCCCGGATCCTCTGCCCCGAGTGCAGCCAGGCATTTAAGGGTGACAAGTAATGGATCTCTTTAAACGCTCGCTTGCAGAACTCATCGGCACGATGATCCTTGTGTTCATCGGCTGCGGCTCGGTTGTGATGATGCTGATGCTTGCGGCAGGCACCACCCCTTCAAGCTCATTTAACATCGGTATCGGAGCGCTTGGCGGGATGGGAGACTGGTTTGGCATCAGTGCAGCCTTCGGTCTGGCCGTTACCGTCGTAATTTATGCCCTGGGAACCGTGTCCGGAGCTCACATAAATCCGGCAGTGAGCATAGCTCTCTGCGCGATCCGGAAGTTCCCGGTGAAAGATACGGTCGTGTATGTCATCGCTCAGTGTATCGGCGCATTTTTCGGCGCAGCTCTGCTGTTTCTGATCATTGGTCCGGAATCACTCAGCGTCGGCGGACTTGGCGCAACTGCTCCGTTTCCCGGGATCTCTCTCTGGCAGGCTCTCCTGGCAGAAATCGTCGGGACGTTTGTCCTGATGCTCGTGATCATGGGGGTCGCTGTTGATAAAAAAGCGCCCGCGGGATTCGCCGGTCTTGCGATCGGTGCGGCCGTGACCGCGGTCATCGTTGCAACCGGAAACATCTCCGGCGGCTCGATCAATCCTGCACGTACCTTTGGTCCTGACTTAATGGGACTGATCGTTTCGGGCTCAGACGCGCTCTGGACCACGTTCCCGATCTATATCGCAGGCCCGGTCATCGGCGCCGTGCTGGCTGCGTTTTTCTACATCTTTGTGGCGGGAAGACCCGAGTGATCACTGATCACCTCTTTTTTCCATTCACCCGCAAAGTATTCTGATAAAAAAAAGTTATGACCGTTCCCCGTAGATCCGTTTGATCTCGTGGGCCTCGGCGGTTTTGTCTTTTCTGGTGATAACGTTTCCTTTCCGGAGTTTGATCCTTGTTATGCGGAACTGTCTTCCGGCGACCGATGTTATGTGGTCGATGGTATAGACTTTGTTTCCGTCGACATTTTCATACAGGGGGATCGTCACGGCGCCTTTATTCAGCGATGCACGAATGATGACCTGGTCAACGAGCCTGGTCCAAAGTACATCGATTTTTTCCGCAGGCAGTTTTTGTCTGCGTGCATTGTTCTCTTCTATAGAGGTGACCTCGACGCTGAACGAATCCTCACCGACCTCGGCAACCAGATAATCGCCGACCGTGATCATGTCTCCTTCGACCAGATCGATCGAGCCGGTGTGTGAATCATTTCCGTAACTGACGACGGCCTTTACGGTCAGGACCCGCGGCTCTTTCAACGTGACCCGCATAACATGTCCGCAGACAGTACATTTCACCACTGCTTCGGGTGGATCTTTAAGAATCTCAAAGTCTGTCTCCTCGCCGCAGACAGGACAGTCGAGTAGTATCATATCATTATCCATACATCATATATTGCATTTTCAAGGAGATAAGCACACCCTCCGGACATGTGGTCCTGGCTTTGGATCCTCTCCTGCACACGTTATATCTGATATGACATACAACACGTACCTCAAGCGCATGTCAGTAACCGAAATCATCCATTGTCACGGGCATACAAATATACGCGGCCTGCACAAAACCACGTTTGAGATCACCAAAGAGACCGAACTCTCGCCAAAAGGCGACTGTATCATCGCTGTTGGAGCTGACAAAGGAGCTGCCGATCTGTCTCCCGCATTCCGTCAGGCAATTGCGGATGACTCGGCGGTTCTTCACACAACCCTTACATGCGGGGAAATTTCCGTTACGATCCTGTCTCAGGGCGCGTCAGGCATAACGCTGACGCATCCTGCGGATCTCGTATGGAGGAGAAGCAGTTTTGTCTGTCCCAGGACGATTGCGGTGTACAGTGATCACACTGCGTCTCTTCTCCCGCGGGAACTGGTGGCTGCCTTGCAGCGCGGGGCAGACCTTACGGTAATTCTGGAGGTTGAGGGACCTCAGTGATCGTCAGTTCCGCTTTCTGTAAAAATGTCTCACATTTTTGAATGAGCAGCATGCCTCGCTGATGAAGTTTTACCGCATCTTCGATCGGCGTGTTCGGATCGTCCAGCTGTTTTGCGATTTCACGCAGTTCGGCGATCATCTCTTCGTAGGTTGGTTCGGGTTCTTTTGTGGTCATTTGATACTCTCCACGATCGAGGTAATCTCCCCGTCGGCAAGTTTCAGGTTGAGCCGGTCATCTTTGGCGATCTTTTTCACGGAGCGGACAACGGCCCCGTCTTTCCAGACAAGAGCGTAGCCGCGTTCAAGCGGTTTGTACGGATCGCGGCTGAGAATGATCTCTTTTTGCGCGAGAAACGCGAGGCGGGCCGTCGTGATCCGGTTTTTCACACCCTTTTGGATCATAGCCTCCCATGAACGGCATGCCTCGTGTTCAACCGCCACCCGGCGAACTGCGGCCCGCCTGATCCGCTCTTCCAGTTCGGCCGTCTGCAGATGCATCTGATCCAGTTTCCGGGTCAGACGGCTCGGATCCACTCTGATCTTCATCTCGGCGACCCGGTTCTTCTCATCCGAAAGAAGCCTGACCATTCTGTCATGGATGGATCTTCGATCCTTTTCAAGTTTTTCGAGCAGAACGGAACGGTCCGGAACGACGGTCTCGGCCGCCGCCGAAGGGGTCGGGACACGCCGGTCAGCAGCAAAATCCGAAAGAGTCGTGTCGGTTTCATGGCCGATCGCGCTGATGATAGGGACGGCCGAGTTCCGGATCGCGGTCACCACGTCCGGGTGGTTGAAGATGAACAGATCCTCAAAACTTCCCCCTCCTCTTGCAATAATAATAACATCCGCTTTGTCCTGCAGGGACAAAATCGCCGAGACGATGCCTTTTTCCGCTCCGTCACCCTGAACGGAAGTGCCTGCAAGCAGGATCGGGAGAGGATACCGCCGGCTGATCACATTTTTGATATCCTGCAGGACCGATCCTGTTTTTGAGGTGACGACCCCGATGTTTCGCGGAAAAAGCGGCGGGTCGCGGATCTCTGACTGCGGTCTTGGGATGATGCCTTTTGCCTCCAGCTCTTTTCGCCACTGTTCCTTCAAAAGATACAGACCCGCCCTTCCAAAAAGCGCAGGCCCCATCTTTTTGACGATGAACTGCAGGCGGCCTCCTGCCGGATAAAAATCAACAAGACCTGTTGCCTGAACGAGCAGTCCGTCTTTTACGGAGAACGGGAGGTTTTTCACCGCATACTTCCACATCACGCAGGAAATGGATGCCGGATCGTCCCCCTGCTCTGTCAAAGAGAAGTAGAGATGTCCGGACGCGTTGGGCCGATAGCCGGTGATCTCCCCTCTGACGACGATATCGGTTAAGAGCGGACAGTCAACAACTTCGCGTATCCGCTTTGCCAGTTCAGATACGCTGAGCGTGGTGTCTGAAGTTCCAAGCGTTGAGTTTTCCGTAACCGGAGTAAGAAACGCGGGCTCTGACTCTTCACTGTCAAATGTAAGGGTCTTTTGCTGAGCGGTCCGCTTCTTTCCTGCCATATAGCATACATTTAGTTGCTGACATGAGAAATATAACGGTTAATGATCCGACTTGCCGCGTCATCGATGTTCTTGCACGAATATGAACCTCAGGAGATTTTTGCCGCAGTAGATAACGCCGGAGCCGATACGATCGAGTTCTGGATGGAAACGCCGACCTTCTGGATGCGGGGAGCGCATGTTTCAGAACTTGCCGATCTCCTGACCCGCTACCCGCATTTTGGCAAGATCGCGATGCATGGTCCGGTTTTCGAACTGAATCCCTGCTCGTTCAATCCCAAAATCGCGGATCTCGCCGCAGAATACACACTGGCCTGCATGGATATTCTGGAGCAGCTCGGCGGCGGCGTTCTTACCATCCATCCCGGAAAAAGAACGGCGAAACGGCCTATAAGCCCGATCGACAAGGAACGGTTCGTTCGTTATATCGAACGGGTGGGAAATGCCGCCGTCGGGAGCTCGGTCACCGTCGCTCTCGAAAATATGCCGCCTGCGGTGAATGCCCATATGGTAAAGGCAGACGAACTTCGTTCTGTTCTTGATGAGTACGGCTGGCTTTCGCTGACCTGGGATTATGCGCATGCATGCCTGACGGGAGATCCGTTTTCCTTCCCCCGGGAATGCGGCGAGCGGATCGTCAACATCCATACAAGTAAAGGCGATCGTCACGCGATGCACTCGCCTCTTGCCGGAACACCCGAGGCGGATGAACTGAAATCCGTTCTTTCAGCTATGCGGTATCAGGGTCTGATGACCTTTGAACTGGAAGATCTGAGTTTTATGCCGCATTCAGGTTCGCTTTGTCCCCGTCCGTTATCTTATGAGGAAAAGATCGCGGTCCTGACGCGTGAAGTAGAGGAGTTTTCGGTTTGCCGATGTATTTAAGAAAAGGTACGTATAAATTAATATAGAGATTTTAACCAATGGCTGTTCCCAGACATAAAAATAGATCTGCCGCAGATGCGGCGTGGACGTTATGGTAGATTATACGAATATCATCATTTTTATTATACTGCTGATCTGTTCGGCATTTTTTTCGGCCTCTGAGGTTGCCCTTATCGGTATCAGCCGCGCGAAGGTGCGCGCTCTTTCCGACACCGGCAAACGGGGAAAGCGGCTGGAAAAATTAAAAAATAATCCGGATCATTTCCTGATCACGATCCTGATAGGAAACAATATCGCCAATGTCGGAGCTTCAGCTCTGGCGACGGCTATATCCCTGCAGATCTTCGGCAATGCCGGAGTCGCCGTGGCAACAGGAGTTGTAACGCTCCTGCTTTTGATCTTCGGCGAGATCGGCCCAAAGACCTATGCAAACCGTCATCTGGAGCGTGTCGCTTTGTTTGTAGCAACGCCCATCTCGTTTCTCACCGCCCTCCTATCGCCGTTCTTCTTTATCTATGACCGGTTCCGCAGGAAGGATACCTCCCCTTCGGTGACAGAAGAGGAGATCCGTGAATGGATCGATGTCGGTGAGATGGAAGGAGCGATAGAAGAGGAGGAGAAGGAGATGATCTACTCGGTCCTCCGGTTCAACGATACGACGGCAAAAGAGATCATGACGCCAAGACCCGATGTCGCGGTTATAGCGGACACGGCGACCCTTGAACAGGCGGTAGCGCATTTCAGGGAAACCGGATTCTCCCGTGTCCCGGTCTATCATGAAAATACCGACAACATCGTCGGTACCCTGAACTTCAAGGATCTCTTCAATGCCTACTCCACCGACAACCGCAAAGCATCGGTCAAAACCCTGATGCTGGATGTCTACTGCGTGCCGGAGTCAAAGAAGATCGATGTTCTTCTTCGCGAACTTCAGGTACGGCGTGTCCATATGGCGATCGTCTTAGACGAGTTCGGCGGTTTTTCCGGCGTTGTAACGTTTGAGGATATTCTCGAAGAGCTCGTCGGCGACATCATGGACGAATCCGACGGTGACGAGGTCTCAGACATCATTCCTCTCGGCGACGGGATGTACCTGGTCGATGCGCAGGTCAGGGTCGCTTTGCTGAACGACCGGTTCGACATCTCCCTTCCTGAAGATCCGGGAAATTATGAGACCATCGGCGGTCTGGTCTTCTCCCAGCTGGGTCATATCCCCCGTCTCGGCGAATCGATCCCGCTTTCCCATGAACATATCACGCTGGTCGTAACCAAGATGCGGGGCAGACAGATCCTGAAGATAAAAATGATCCTCCCGTCTGTGGATTACGATGATCAGGACATCAGCGGGGAATGACCCGCTCTCCTTTTACTCTCCTTTTATACTGCCGCATAGATCTTCTTCCACTTTTCCACGATCCGGTAACCCGGATTTGCCGTGAGAAGAAGATCCCGGATCACCTGCGGGTCGTCCCGCAGATGATACGTGCATACAGCGATTTTTGGTCCATGTTCTGCAAGGATCTCTTGTCCGCCGGCGAGCATTTTCCGTTCCGCCCCTTCGATATCCGCTTTGATGAAGTCCGCGGTTAGGGAATTTTCGGCACAGAATGCGTCGATGGTGGTGACAGGGACAATTTCCTTTCTGCCCTGCTGCTTCAGGATCATGGAGGAGCCGACAAGCGTGTCGGGCAGGACCGTAAATGCGGCGCTCCCTGTTGTGTCGCTGAGCCCGCAGGGGACGACCGTGACATTTTTTGTGAGATCGGGATTGAGGGAAAGTGTTTTCTGCAGGATCTTTCTTGCCTCCCCGATCGGTTCGAATGCGTAGACCTCAGCCCCTTTGGATGCGGCAAGAAGAGAAAACACGCCCAGATTTGCTCCGCAGTCAAACACGACATCGCCTTTTTCGATTCTGACATCCTGCCATTCATACGGTCCTTCATCGGCGTAATGATATCTGCCCAGCAGAGCCGGGTAGAGGATATCGCCGATCTCCATCGCATAATACGCTTCTTCACGGGTGGGACGCCTCTCGTGGGAGAGGACAGGGAGACGAAGTCCCCCGATCTCCAGACAGTCTTTTGACCCGACATAGAATTTTTCGAAGATCTTCTGATACTGCTGCCGGTAAAAGTCCTCAGACCGGATATTTTTCGTCAGCCGATACCGGATCCTGTCAAAAAAAGGAATGTTATCCATCTTCGCGCATCACTTTTTTATTTGCCGCTTCACGTTTGACGATCAGGAAACTGGCAATAAAGCCGATCAGAATATTTGAGTAATACAGGATCATTCGGAGAAGAACGACAAAAAGCCCCACGACCGAACTTGGAATGATCGTTGCATAAAATCCTGCATAGGCGAGCTCCGCGATCCCTGCAGCTCCAGGCGTCAACGGGACCATCATGATGACCGCGATGATCAGCTGAAACACTATTGAGAGAAGAACATTCGGGGGATACCCAAGTCCCATCAGAATGATCGAAGCGACCGAGTATTCGCAGGCCCACAGACAAAACGTCAGGATAAATCCGATAAACAATCCCCACTTCGCTTTCCCGGCAAAAAGCCGGAACGTGGTGTAGAACTCATCGACCCCGTCAAGGATCTGCCCGGTGATCTTTTCGACCGCGGCGGGATTCATTTTTTTCATGAACAGCCCGCCGACCTTTAGGGCGATTCTTTTGATGAGCGCGGGTTTTCGCATTATAATGACGAGAAGGAGCAGAAGTCCGGTAAAAAATGCGGTACCGCACCATGCGGCGATGATCAGTCCCTGCGGGATCACGCCGTCACTGTATACAAAAGAAAAGATCGACATGGCGAATATCACGCCAAGAACCATAAGGACGGCTTCCATCAGCCGTTCGATCAGGACCACGGCCGTAGCGTCGGCCACCGGCATATCTGCCTTGTAGAGTTCATGGATCCTGACCGGTTCCCCGCCGACCTGTGAGGGAGTGATCGCTGCGATCAGCTGTCCGGCGCAGACCATGTTGAGGGAGTGGCCAAACGGCACTTTGTATCCAAGGGACCGGCACATAACGACGATCCTCGCTGCCCAGAATCCCATCGCCAGCATATGCATCATGAATGCAAGAAGAAGATATGCAGGGTTCAACTGCTGAATGGCAGTGATGGTGTTTTCATCGAATGTCAGCAGTATGACTATCAGAAGAACGGCAAGTGAAAGTCCTATCGAGATCCAGAGGAATTTTTTCTGCTTTGCATCCATGCTGTTCATTAAACGTTGGTTGCTGAGAATTTATATTTACAGGTTCACCGGGTCGTCTTTCTTGATTTTTGCCTCTCTGCGGACGATAATCATGCTTGCTGCAAATCCGATGACGAGGTTGAAGTAGTACATGATGAGCCGCCATAACAGGACAAACACCCCCAGAAGTGAGGTGGGTATGATGAGTGCAAAGAATCCTCCCATGGAGACTTCGGCGATCCCGACGCCGCCCGGTGTTAAGGGGATCATCATGATCACGGTGATGAGGATCATGAAGATGAAGGCGAGCAGGACGTTGGGCGGCAGACCGAGTCCGATCATGAGAACGGAGGCAATCACAAATTCGTTGATCCAGTACAGCGCGCTGAAGAGAAGGCCGTAGAACATGCCGGCTTTTGATTTTCCGGTGAAGTGCCGGAGCGTGGCATAGAATTTTTCCAGGTGGATGTCGATTTTTCTCTGGTATTCACGGATGATGTCGGGCGACTTTTTCCGGCCGAGGAGGTGAAGAAGTTTGTTTATGACTTTGTTTGACCATGCCTGGTTTTTTGCGACGATCAGGAACAGGAGGAGAAGAGCGGCGAAGACGAATGCCGCGATGTAGGCAATGATCATGTAGGCTTCGGGAAAGGCGAGGTCGGCAAAAAACATGCCGAGAAGAAACACGCTGATGACGGTTCCTGCCGCCAGAACGACGGCATCGAAGACGCGTTCCATAATGACGACGGCGGTGGCTTCTCCGCCGGGGACATCAGCTTTGGTGAGTTCATACACTCTGACAGGTTCGCCGCCGATCTGCGAGGGGGTCACCGAGGCGAGGAACATGTTGGAGCAGACGAGATTGAATGAGTGGAAGAACGGGACGCGGTATCCAAGTGATCTGCACATGAATTTGATCCGCAGTGCCCAAAATCCGAGGGAAAAGATGTGCATGACGAGGGCAAGGAGGATGATCCAGGGGTTGCATTTCCGGAGTTCGTCAAGCGTTGAGGTGTCGAAGGTGAGGATCAGCATCACAAAGAGAACGGCAAAGCTGATGCCCAGAGAAATGACCAGCCACCTTTTTTGTGATTTATCCATAGTTACCCCTGATGAATGACTACTCATTGGACCGAATCCGATATATGTTTTGTAGTTGATCGAGGTGCGAAGCACCGAGATCATGAGCAAGGCTGAAGGCCTTGCGACCGGTCGAGGTGCGAAGCACCGAGATCATGAGCAAGGCTGAAGGCCTTGCGACCGGTCGAGGGTCGGAGACCAGAGATCATAAGCAAGGCTGAAGGCCTTGCGACAGTGAGAGGTGCGAAGCACCGAGATCATGAGCAAGGCTGAAGGCCTTGCGACAGTGAGAGGTGCGAAGCACCGAGATCATGGAGGATAACATACACTCCTGAATATCGGTCTGATCTCATGTTCTCTGAACAAGCTCCCCCCTCATCAAACTTTTCCCCGGACAGATCCTCTTCGTGCTTAAGGCGATAATTATTCAGACCCGGGGTATAATACATATATACTCTATGCGTATTCTGGTACTTGATCCCCGTTTTGGCGCTGCAGGCGATATGATCCTTGGAGCGCTTCTCAGTCTTGGTGCAGACAAAGATTTTGTCCTCCGCTCGGTGTCTACCGTCTCAAAACCCGATATAACCGAGGTGACCCGCGCCGGTATTCCGGCGACCTATATCAGGACCAATACTGGAAAATCCGCCCGGAACCTCCAGGAGGTCCTTGCAGTCATCTCAGCGGCCGATGCTCCTGAAAAAGCAAAAGAGATCGCCAAACAGGTGTTTTACCGGATCCAGAAAGCAGAAGCGCACGTCCATCAGACAGAACATGTTCATTTTCACGAGGTCGGGGCCGACGACGCAATATCAGATATCCTCGGGTCGGTCACCGCACTTTTATCCCTGCAGGTGGACGGCGTACATATTCTCCCGGTGTCCGTCGGATCCGGAACGCTGAAATGTTCGCACGGGATCATGCCGGTTCCGGCGCCCGCTACGGCAGAGATCCTGAAAGCGTCCGCGCTTTCGGTGTCGCTCGGCTCGTTTGAAGGCGAACTCTGCACTCCTACAGGAGCTGCGCTTCTTGCAGCCTTCCAGGAGATCTTTGGAACGCATATCCATACCGGCCGGCTGATCGCCTCCGGTTCCGGTGCGGGGACCCGCGATCCTGCGGATCACCCCAATGTTCTTCTGGCCTATATCCTCGATACCGAAGAGAAAGGGTCGGAAGTTGATGTGCTGGAAACAAATGTCGATGATGTCTCCGGCGAACTACTCGCATCCGTTCTTTTGACCATGATGCATGAAGGAGCGCGTGACGCTTCGGTCGTTCCGATCGTCATGAAAAAAGGGAGACCCGGTCACCTGATCCGCGTCATCTCTCTGCCCGCCGATTCAGGCCGTCTTGCCAAGATCCTTGCACGCGAGACCGGCAGTCTTGGGATCCGGTGTATCCCGATGGTCCACCGGTTCATTGCCGACCGGACGATCGCAGAGGAGCATATCGTGATCAATGACAAGGTATTTGCCGTGAATGTCAAGACGGCATATATGGACGGGGCGATATATTCCCGGAAAGCCGAGTTTGATGATCTGCAGCGGATCGCCGATGCATCCGGCGTTTCGGTCCGGACGGTGAAGCGGATCGTTGAGGAGGATGCATGGAAGACGCAGTAAAAAAACTCCCGACCGGCGCTTTCGGCCTTGACTCACTTCTCGGCGGCGGCATCGAGCCGCGTATGATCACCCAGTTCTTTGGCGAGGCGGGTTCGGGAAAGAGCACGCTTTGTCTGATGGCGGCTGTTGAACTTCTTCGAAGCGGCAGGGGGGTCGTATACATCGATTCGGAGGGTTTCTCCATCGAACGATTCTCACAGATCGCCGGGGATTCTACGAATGAGTTTGCTCAGCGTCTGTTTGTGTTTGAGCCGTCGACCTTTGCCGAACAGGGTCTGATGATCTCCGAGTCGGAGCGGCTGATCAAATCAGGGGCGGCCGGGATGATCGTTGTGGATTCGGCGACCGCTCTGTACCGTGTGGAGCAGACGAACACGAAGGATGCCCTGTCCATGCTTTCACGCCAGATGATGGTCCTTCTCGGCATTGCGAAGAGGTATGATATTCCGGCGGTCATTACCAATCAGGTGTTTATGGATATCGATCATCACCGGCTGAGCGGGCTTGGAGGCACGGCGCTTTCGCATATCTCAAAGGCGATCGTCCGGGTGGAAAAACATGAGGGTTTCAGGCGTGCGGTTCTTTTCAAGCACCGGTCACAGGCCGAAGGGACCTCGTGGGATTTTGTCCTGACCGGTACCGGAGCAAAAGACCGGCAACCCCGCCTGAATACAGAAAAAACAGCGTGATTATTTTACAGCCTGGATTCCGCATCGAGGACTGCACAGACTTTATCGGTGGTTTCACGGATGAGCTGAACGGATTTGGCAAACATCTGTTCCTCTTCATCTGAAAACTTTACCGCGATCGGGAACACTCCTCCGCGGGTGATCCGTGCGGGGACACTTACGCAGATCCCTTCATGTCCGCAGACCTCGCGGCGGATCTGGGTCGAGACGGTGAGCATACGGTTTTCGTCCTCGACGATCGTCCTGGTCAGGGTCGCGATCGCATCGCCCGGTCCGTAGACGGTTGCGCCTTTGGCCTGGATGATGTAGGATCCGCTGGATTTGACCCGCTGGATCATCTCTTCGCGCGGAAGTCTTGCTACGCCGAGAAGATTGTCGATCTGGATACCGCCGACCGTTGTCGCGGACCACATAGGGACCATGGTGTCTCCGTGTTCGCCGATTATTCGTGTATGGACTTCGCTGACATGCACGTTGAAAAACTCCGCAAGGCATGCCTTGAGCCGCATCGAGTCAAGGTGTGTTCCAAGGCCGAACACGCGGTGCGGCATCATTCCCGAGTATTTCAGGGCGACCGTTGTCATGATGTCCACCGGGTTTGTCACGACAAGGAGGATCGCTTCCGGCGCCATGCGTCCGATCTGTTCGGCATATCCTTTTACAATCCGTGCATTCTCAAGAGCCAGATCCAGACGGGTCTGAGTAGCTTTTCTTGGAATGCCGGACGTAAGAACGATTATATCTGAACCCCGGAGATCTTTTGGCGTGGTCCCAAACGTTACGCGGGTATTTGTTCCCCGTGCGGCAAACGAGTCCATCATATCATGCGCAAGGCCATCCAGATAGGTTTCATTCCCGGGTCTTCCGTACAGGCACATCTCCTGGACATGGGGAAACTGGGATACTGCATGTGCTACATATGAACCAACCTGACCGGTTGCGCCGACGATCGTCACTTTTGCCATAAGAACCCTTAAAAGATATTTGGGACACGTTCTTGGTAGGAAGCGCATATCCGACTTCTGTTACATATCCCTTCTCCGCCCCGCAACCCTGCGGGCGCCATGCGTTTACGGTGAGGTCTGCTCCCTTCCGGGCCTGAACCGGTGCCCACAACAATGAGATAATACATCCCTCCGGATGTATCCATCACATCCGCTGACCTCGCAGGACAAGGTATCAACGTTGGAATACGTACCATTGGAAGGACTGACACAGCCGTCCTCAAACTTCGTCCCCTGCGTATTGGCAGTTTCAGGTTACAGGTGACGCCAAGCCACCCGGACTAGTCCCAATATATATGGGATGCCCGGAGAATAAAATGATGTAGGGTATGAAACGGGGTTTTGTCTTTTCCTTGCTTGCGCGGGTATAGGGGCTGTACATCGACGTTGTTTTTCCATTTCCTGTTTTTCACCAGCGGGCATCACGCAAAATCCGTGAAAAAAATTTCGCGAAAAGATGAGAAAAACACCTTCGGACGTGATCTGGAAAACAGCAATAATGAAAACGTGTCTGCCCTATTCTGAGTTTAGGGGAAAAGAACAGAACAGATACTCTTCTCCCGGACCTTTGGGATGATCAAAACAGTTTTACCGTCTTTGCGGACTCTTTGTCCCCAAGCTGCCGTCAACCTGCAGAAAATAATGCCCCGGGAGTTTGAAACCCTCGAGAGCATCCCAGAAAAAACCTCTGTTTTTCAGCCGAACCGACCTTCCTCTTTCGAAATATCACAATTATTTCGCGTAGTTCTGCATAAAAAAAAATATTCGCTGTTTCCTCCGCGGCACGAAAATGTGCGGTCAGGGCATTCTCAGGATCTCCCAGCCGGTCGGAAGAACGTTCTGCCGGACAGACGGGGGCTGTTTGCTCACGAAAAATTCATCAAGCCCTCCCCAGAACTGAGTCATCGTATATCCCGGGTCCTCCATCCTCTTCTGTGCAAGCGAGGTGTCGATCATCCCGATCACCTCAAAGGAACGGTACACATGCGGGTAGCCTTCTGCACCAAGGAACGACGCCTTGTCGGTCACTACCTGGAAATGCAGATGCGGAAGATCTGAATTGCCGCTGTTTCCCATCAGACCGATCACCTGTCCTTCTGTAACCGTCTCTCCTTTCGCGACCGTGATCGAGCCCGGGATCAGGTGGGCATAGCAGGCATACTTGTCATTCCCCATATCGATGATAACGTAATTGCCGGCTGCAGTTTCGAAGGTTATCTTCCGCTGGGCATAGATCTCTTCATAATCGGGCAGCCCGTCCAGAACATCCGCTACCGTCCCGCTGGAAACCGAGAAGATCTCTTTTCCATATCCCAGATAATTCTTTGCGAGGGATGCATCTCCGGTTACGGCGGATCCGGTGTCGGGATCGATATAGATCCAGTCCTGCGCATACTTCTGCGGAACGCGGGTCACTGAGTCCAGGGTGATCTGGCCAAGGAAGTGGTGCGTCACAGGCTCGCTCGTTTCGATCGCGATCCATCCGGGTCCGCGGACAGGGGAGCCAATGATTACCGGTCTAAGATCCTTGCGGACCTTTACCGTTCCTCCTGTTATCTCCGCGGTCTCCTGCCCGCTCCCGGTCCTGAACGTGACCCGATGCGTCAGCGAATCGGGAACGCTGTCCTCCCCGACGGCGAACCAGATCGAGATGCGCGGGTGAGACAATTTGCTCGTGCCGTTTTTCAGTTCCTCTGCGGTCGGCAGGGGGTCACTGACCTGGTGACAGAGTTCTGAGAGAAGATCTCCCTCGGCAGACCAGAGGATCTTTCCTTTGGCAGGGTCGATCACCTCGATTTTTACCGGCGTGAAGGTCTGGTTTTCGGGCAGTCCGAACGCAATCTCATATGCCAGATTTATGCCGTTACTGCCGGCGACCGGGATCGGGGGGACCGGAATGGTCATGCTGATCTCCGGCGTTCCTGCCTGATGGAGCGGATCCGCCGGCTGAAGACAGCCTGCAGTGATCAGAAGGGTGATCAGCATCAGGCATAAGAGAAGGGGTATATGATACGTTTTTGACATGATTACCGTATTTTCAAATTGCCGTGTTGAATGATAAAGTACATGCATTATCAGATATGTTCATGTGCGGAGAAAAATCATCACTGTCGGATCTGCGCGTTCTTTTTCTCAGCGGCAGTGAAACGAAAAATAGGGTATTGTTTATCTTCCAACGGCGGCTCCAGTCACATTTTGTTTGGAAAATGTAAAAAGAATGGGCCCGGAGGGGTTCGAACCCACGACCACCCGGTTATGAGCCGGGCGCTCCACCACTAAGCTACAGGCCCGCAGAGAGAAGTACGTAAAACGGGTTTGTGGTTTGACCCACGCGCCCTCAAAATTTGTTCCCTTGCAGAAGAACATATCATATTTGGTATGCTGATAGATAAAGGTGTTTGTTGATGTCTGGAAAAAGCGGGAATTTGGATTCCGGGAAAAAATCACAGAAAAAACAAAAAGAAACGCCGCCAACAGGACTCGAACCTGTGACATGCTGGTTAACAGCCAGCCACTCTACCAACTGAGTTATGGCGGCACAGTTGTGTTGCCTAATTACATGTGCCGGTCTTTGTATTAAAGATTATGATTTATGTGTCTTTTTTTCCTGATGCAGTGAAGCGAGATGTTTAACGAGCATCTCCAGATCCTGGTCAAAGTTTGCCAGCATCTCATGGGCCTTCGGCGTGGCGACAGCGCCGGACGGAGTCGCCTTGATATACTGCATCTGCTCTAAAACCCGCAGAGAATACCGTATTCTGTGCTGAGGCTGGCTGAGTTCCTCGGTAAGTTTCATAATCCCGATCGGACCCTGGCGTGCAACAACACGCATGACGGACAGGTGACGTTCGAGCAGCTCTACTTCGCCATTGATTTTACTAAGCATTATTTCTCCACATTTTTCGAGGCCGATTCTTCTTCGCGCATCTCTTCTTCAAGTTCTGCACGGATACGCGCACGGTATTCTTCCTGTTCCTTCTGCATCTGGGCAAGACGTTCTTCTTTTGTTGTTCCGTGGACATCAAGCCAGGCTTTGGTAGCGCGGTATTTTGGAATAAATACGGCAATACTGATTATAGAAATGGCTATACAGAGGATCACGATCGGTATTTTGAGCCAGATCGAGTCAGGAACCAGGAAGAATACAATGATTGCCGCAGCTGCTGCAAATATCAGGATGTTTAAGATAACTACGAGAACCGTAAATTTTCCCTTAAACTGCGTCCGCTCGGTTTCATCCATTGTAAGTACATCAGTGTCCCAAAGATAAAAACTACATCTCTTTAGAGCGCCAATAATGAGGAAGTATGAAGCGGCTTTTGGAAGAACTGGAAAAACATGCATGTGATGCCTATGTTGCATACGACTCGTCAGACGATGCGGATATGCGGTATCTTTCGGGTTTTCTGGCATCGGACCCCTATATCTACGTATTTTCAAAAGACGGCGCATCGACTCTGATCGTCTCTTCCATGGAAGAAACGCGTGCGCGCTATGAGTCAGCGTGTAGCATAGTGACACGCATCTCTGCAGGCCTTCCGGAACTCCTGAAAAAATACCCTGATCCTGAGCTGGCCGCGGCTCATATGATCCGGAATTTTGCCGGTCCGCGGCTCCTCATCCCCCCCTCGATGCCGGTAGGATTTGCTCGGAAATTGACCGAGGTCGCCGAAGTGATCATCGATTCAGGCACGATCGCGGGGATCCGGAGCATCAAGACCGAGGACGAGATAGAAAAGATTCGCTACGTCCAGAAAAAAAATGAGATAGCCACCCGCGCAGCCGTTGATGCGATACGAAAATCCGAGCCTGATGACAGAGGGATTCTGATGCTGGAAGATGCTCCTCTTACATCGGAAAGGGTCCGGGACATCATTCACTTTGCGCTTCGGCCCTTCAACTGCGAAGACATCGACACGATCGTCTCCTGCGGGGAAGCGTCCTCCATGCCGCATGCGCGCGGCACCGGCCCGCTGTATGCAAACCAGCCGATCGTGATGGATGTGTTTCCGAGAAGTGAACTGACAGGATATTTCGCCGATATGACAAGGACCGTATCCAAAGGAGTCCCCTCTGATGAGATCGTCAGGATGTACGATGCTGTACAAAAAGCAAAAGAACTCGCCGTATCGATGATCCGGCCGGGAGTGACCGGTGCTTCGGTTTATTCTGCTGTTGTGGAATTTTTCCGGGAGAACGGCTATGAAACGGCCGGATCCTCGGGATTCACGCATAGTCTTGGTCACGGCGTCGGTCTGGAGATCCACGAAGCTCCATCCCTTTCTCCGTCCGGCGGCGAACTGAAAGTTGGGCATGTCATCACGCTTGAACCCGGTCTCTATTATCAGGGAATCGGCGGGGTCAGGCTCGAAGATATGGGTGTCGTAACAAGTGATGGATTTGACAGCTTTACGTGCTTTGAAGAAAAATTAGTAGTATAGAATTATGAACGATAACGAACTGGATACCTACATAGAGGCAGGCCGGGTGGCAAAAACCGTTCTGCATAAATGTGCTGCCGAGATAAAACCGGGTGTTGGTCTTGCGGAAATTTTTGATATGGTCATGGATGAGATCTCAGCGGCCGGCGTTTCCCACTCATTTCCGCCGAATATCTCATTAAATAACTGTGCGGCTCACGACACTGCCTCTCCGGACGAGGAACGGATATTTGCTGAAGGGGATCTGATAAAACTGGATATCGGAACACATATTGATGGATACATCGCGGACACTGCCGTTACGGTAGATCTTGGTGATCATGCTTCATTATGCGAGGCATCACGCGCAGCTCTTGATGCTGCGATCAATGTTGTCGCGCCGGAAGTAGTGGTCAGCGAGATCGGCGCGGTCGTCGAAGAAACCATCACATCATTTGGCTACAAGCCGATCATCAACCTGACAGGCCATGGCATTGCCCGCTATAACCCGCATCATGGTCTCTCTATTCCCAACACGGGAAGATTCGGCAGTGCAGTATTAAGGGAAGATATGGTTATTGCCATCGAACCCTTCGCATCTACCGGCTCCGGTATGACCCATGAGACTCCGCGAGGCGAGATATATCAGGTGGTCGGGGACGCCCCGGTCAGATCTCCGGCCGGCCGGAAAATCATGAAAAAGGCGGAAGAGATGCACGGTATGCCTTTTGCCCGCCGCTGGTTGAATGTTCCAAAAGCTGAACTGGCACTTCCGACCCTGCTTCGTCAGGGGAACCTCTTTCTGTATCACTGTTTATCGGATGTTCCTGAATCATTTGTCTCTCAGTTCGAACACACGATCATCGTGACCGCAGACGGCGCTCTGGTAACGACCAGATAAAAATAGGACTTACGCGGTTTGGTATGGATCCAATTTAGGTGGAGGGTGACTGAGTGTGGACGCATGAGAAATCCCACCGCGAATAATCGCGAATCTACGCGAATCGCATTTTCCTTACGTTTGGGTGCTCTGCTCCGGCTGATCGCCTACGCAGGAATCGCACCCTCTCTTGAAAAATGCTGAGGAAAAACCCGCGTGCGGGTTTTTCTGTTGATTCATTCTTTTTCGATTACATCAAATGAGAAGTTTACGGAGAGAAAAACCGGCACGCCGGTTTTTCCAATAGCATTTTTCCAGACGGCGTGCGATTCCTGCGTAGGCGATCAGCCGGAGCAGAGCACGGCGGTGCAAGAAAAATGCGATTCGCGAGGATTCGCGGAGATTCGCGGTTGGTTTTATCTCTTGTATCCATACCCGGTCATACTCTTTCCGAATTGGATTGAGGATAACACCGCATAAGTCCTATAAAAAAGATTATTTCGTAAGAGGCATGTTCCACGAACGTTCGTTCTCAAGAACATACTCCCACTCTTTTTTGCATGCGCAGGGGATCTCCCACACATCATCCAAAACACCCTTATCGGCTGTGAGGGAATACTCATTGATCGCAGCAACGATCTCCTTGTCACACGTTCCGCAGTTGTGCGGGCCGCGCTTGAATCCTCCGCCGACCGGATCGCACGCTACGGGAACATCCGCTTCCCGGAGAACTTTCACCGCGGACCAGAGATACGGCGGCCGGAAACCTTCCTTCTGCCAGTAGTGTTCAAGCTCAGTCCTGCCCTGGATCGTGCAGAGGTTCATCGAGATCATATCAGCATAGGGCGCGACCTCGCGGATGGATTTTTCCATATCCTCCAGCGCCTCCTTTTCGGTTAAAAAGAGCGGCTTCATCATCAGATATGCCTTCACGCCGACGCCTGCGTTATGCGCCGTCTCGGCAGCTTTGATGAAATCGGCGAACGTGTTTCCTTTATCGATCGACTTTTCCCGGATGGAATCATTCGTTGTCTCAAGACCGATCGCGACCGTCAGCGGATGGGCCTGACCCTTATCCAGACTTTTCAACAGACGGGCGAGCGCGTTTTCCGTAATGTATTCGGATCTGGACTCGGCGATCAGCGGTTTTCCTGCGAAGAACTCGCCGAACGCGTCGAGAACCGGAAGGGGCACCTCCTTCTCATCGAAAACACTGCCAGATGTGAAGATCTTTCCAAGCTGATACTCTTCGGGCGCATAGTTTTCCTGCATCCAGAGGATCTGCCCTTTCATGTGGTCGATCAGTTCATCCTTTGCGCAGGTATCCCGGTCATTTTTATATCCGCACATCCGGCATCTGTTCCACGAACAGCCGCCGGAAAGGAAAATCCCTGTCAGCGAGGAGAGGACCTCGCCGAAATATCTGTCCTGTCCTTTCCATGAAGCGAGAGGTTTGCGTAAATCTGTCATTATAATGTATCCTTGGTAATATCTGTGTAACTCTGAATAAGACGGAAGTAGATATCTTCACATTTTTTCAGCTGGTCGATCATGACGCGTTCATTGAGCCCGTGCATGGTCGAAAGATCCCCGGGTCCGTACTCGAGAGCGCGAAATCCTGCCAGGCGAAGTGCCCGGGCATCGGACGCGGCCCACTGGACCATCGGACGCGAGGTGATCCCGTACACCTCACCGATCGCATCGCAGGTTTTCTGGACAAGAAACGAATTACTCGCGGTAAGCGAAGCATTCGCCTTGGTTTTCGGAGTAAGAACAGCTGATTTCGGGATATGGCTGCAGATCTCATCGAGGACTTCATCACAGTCGCATCCCCAGGGGAGCCGCATATCCATCATAAGAGAACACTTCTGGGCAACGATATTGACCCGTTCTCCCCCGGAAATGACCCCGGGATTGTACATGATCTGTCGGAAAATCGGTCCGTAATCCGCGGTGTTTCCTTCGCCGGTGATCTGTATGGAGTGCTCGATCAGTTCCTCCATCTCCGCGGTCTGCTGGTAGACACGGGAGTGCAGTTTTTTCATCCAGGCAAGAAAATCCATCGCCTGCGTCACCGCGCTCTCTCCAAAAAGCGGATACAGGGACGAATGACCTGGTGTTCCGGCAAACTCCACATCGAATCTGCATACGCCTTTTTGTCCGACTGCCGGAGCGTGCGCCGGCGTCGGTTCGGCGATCAGAACATCACACGGGTGGATGAGATTTTTTTCCAGCAGATATCTGGTCCCGTATTTTCCTCCTCCCTCCTCATCACAGACGAATGCAAGAGAGACGGGGAGTTCGTCTCCGGCCTCTTTTGCCCGGGCAACTGCGGAAAGGATCGCGGCGCACCCTCCCTTCATATCGGTTGCCCCGCGTCCATACACCCAGGTCTCATCGATTTTGCCCGAGTATGGCGGATAGGTCCAGCCGTCATTGAGCGCAGGCACGACATCGATATGTCCGCTGAGAAGAAGACGTCCCTTCTGGCTGGTCGATATGACATTATCATGGCCGTTTGGGCCGTTTGTGATCGTTGAGGGGATCCCGATCCCTTCCATAACAGAACGGATGTACTCCGCGACCTCCCTGGTGTCGCCCGGGGGGTTGTCACTTCGGATCTTTATCAGATCAGAGCAGAGTTTTGCAACATTCATACATTGTTCCTTTTAAATTCCGCGAGGAGTTTTCCAAGGGTCCCCTCCGGATAGATGCTTCTGAGGAACTTGAGGCCGAAGAGATCATCGGCCATGTCATGGAAGAACTGGGGCGGCAGGGGTATCTTTGAGTTTGGATCGAGCACGATCCGAAAGCCGAGATAACAGGAGACCTCATCCGGATCATACACGAGCTGCCAGAGGATCGGCGTCTCCTCGAACTGTTCTTTGTGATTGTCCCGCAGCCAGACCATGAATGCCGGGAAGAGAGCATGATCTCCCTCTTTGGCCGTGTCCACGCGGCGGCGGAGATACTCCCCTGTCATCGTGCATTTTATCGAGTCGGAGCTGTATGCCAGTGCAGATAGGGTATAATCCAGATGCGCTATCGTGTCGATATAGTAGAAATACAAAACCGGGTCCATCTCGGAAGTGGTTTCCAGAATAAGGGATTTACGATAGAGGTACTCGATCTGCTGCGAATAGTCGTTCTTCTCCAGTAACATACTATTCTTGTTAGGTGTGCAAGACAAAAAGAGTTGGGCTTTGGGAAGTTCCCTTATGTGATGCCCGGGTATTTGACGGAGGATATCAGCGTGAGATCTCTCTGATGTGGTCATCGGCCCGTCTGACCAGTTCGTTTTGACCTGCCAGATCGGCCACGCTTCGTATCGCTTCAAGAAGGTGGACGGATTCTTCAAGAAAACTCAGGATATCCGCCGGAAATAGATCGATCCCGTACTCATCGATCAGGTGCCGGTGGATCTCTTTATGGTTCAGCCCCATCTCTCTGAGTTCCAGGATGCTGATGACGAATTTACGTTCCGGACACCCGCAGAGCGGTGAGTCGCGGCAGGTGCATTCCAGAAAATCCTTAAAAAAACGGAGGATCTGGTCCCGCGTTCCCGGATCCAGGCCGTCGATATTCATTGACCCGGTGATCGCTTCCAGATTTGCCGGGTGAAAGGCTCCGTCAGGCAGACGGTGACCTGCAGCACGCTGTAATTTTTTTATGTAACGAAATCGTGCTCTGCCCGCGATCACGAGGATTCTCCGGCTTCCTCATCAAAGTCTTTGAGCGATTTCATTGCGTCGGCGATCCGTTCGACCTCAACGAGCCACTCGTCAAAGAGGGTCGGTTCATCCGTATCTTTGACATATTTTCCGCAGCAGGAAGCTCCGTTGATAACGGCTGATCCGATGGATGATGCGATGTCCAGCGCCTTTTCCGGGTCTTTTGTGACGACTTTGCGTCCCTCTTTGACCAGGTTCTTGACCTCTTCTGCCGGCGGGCGGATCTCTTCGAGATACTTCTGTCCTGCTGCAAAGAGGACGACAAGGGAGACCTGCATTGAACCAACGATCTCTGCAAGTTCTTCGCCCGGGACCTCGGCCATGACGATCTCTTCGACACTGCGGAGTTTGGACTTTGCCTCTTCCAGGGGTATCCTGCCGTTTTGACAGAGTCTGATGATCTTGATCACGGCAAGCGTGATGTCATCGGAAAATCCGTCGAGGATACGGAATCCTTCCGGCATTTCATCAGATTCTTCATCCCCGGCCCAGTCAGCCGTCTCGAGGGTCTTGAGCCAGTTGTCCCATCTCTCCTGATTGTAGAAGATGTAAAAGAGTTTGGGAGCAGATTCCGGCTCAGCTGTTTTCTTACTTTTTTTGGCAGCCATGCTTAAGTACAGAATAGTTCGGTCGAGTGTGGTAATAGAACTTGTGTTTGATTATGGGGGGTGAAATGCCCATCTCTTTAGTTCAAAGATACCGGGACTTATCCCGTTGAAACAGGATAGATAAAAAAAAAGTTAGAGTTTTTTTCCTGCATCCGGTCCCGGCAGGCAGGTGAAAATCTCTTTCACGCTGATTTTGACCAGTTCCTTTCCCGGAAGGCCGGGTTTTTTTGCTTCCATGAGCTCCTTCATTTTTTTGTGGTCGGCGGTTCCGGATTCGACGGCGGCAGTTCCTTTCAGCTGGAAACAGTTGCCGATATCCCTGCTCCAGACAAGGAGGGATACCTGGGGATTTTCTTTGATGTTTGCAATGGTTTTGTTCATGAAATTATTTGCGATCCAGATCACATCATTTTCCATGACCCATACCGCGCCCATCGGGGCTGCATTCGGGACGCCGGCTTTCGATGCAGTGACCAGATGACATACGCCGACTTTGGCGATCTGTTCTTTGAGTTCTGCAGTAAGTAGTGTCATAAGGAGTAGTTGTGCTGTATAGGTATGTCAAACTTTTCCTCCTATAACCGGGTCTGATCTGCCTTTTTTCCCTGGTGTGAACTTGACATTTATTATCAATCACCACGCATATATGTGCATGGTTTCTGACGAACGTAAAAGTCCGTTTGGCTCTCCTGCCGCAACAAAGAGCGGCGACCGTGAGGAGTTAATTGGTGCAGTTCTCAAGCAGCTTGAGAATGACCATGTACGGTCGGTTCTTCTTCAGTTCTCAGATCTGGAGGGGAAACCGAAAAATGTCGCGATTCCGACGAAACAGATGAGGAAAGCCTTAACTGACGGTATCAGTTTTGACGGTTCCTCGATCCAGGGGTTTGCGAGACTGGAAGAGTCGGATATGGTGCTCCGGCCCGAGCCGGAGACCTATCAGATCATTCCATGGTCGGATGAAAAGTATCGTGTTGCGAGATTCATCTGCAGTGTTTACACGACCCGCGGCGAACACTTCACCGGTGATCCCCGGTATATTCTGCATCAGCAGCTTGAGAAGGCGGCAGAACTCGGATACACCTTCAATGTCGGTCCCGAGATGGAGTTCTTCTTATTCAGAATGGTGAATGGTCACCCCTCAGTGGAACTTCAGGATCACGGGGGCTACTTCGATCAGACCCCGACCGATCCCGGAGAGGATGTGCGCCGCGATCTCGTGACCTCTCTGTCAGAGATGGGATTCGATATCGAGGCATCGCATCATGAAGTCGCCCCGTCTCAGCACGAGATCGATTTCACCTACGGAAATGCCCTCTCTATGGCTGATAAAGTCGTGACCTTTAAGTTCGCGGCAAAAACCCTGGCTCTCCACCGCGGTCTTCATGCCACGTTCATGCCAAAACCTGTCTACGGCATCAACGGTTCTGGAATGCATGTCAACTGTTCTTTAATGAAGGACGGCAAAAATGCATTCTTCGATCCCGAAGGAGAACACCAGCTTTCTGAAACCTGCCGCCATTTTATTGCAGGAATTCTCAGACACATCGACGGGATCACGCGGATCGCGAACCCCACGGTGAATTCATATAAGCGTCTCATCCCCGGATACGAAGCTCCGGTCTATGTGGGCTGGTCGGCAATGAACCGTTCCGCACTGATCCGTGTCCCCTCTTCCCGGGGAAAAAGCACCCGCGCGGAGCTCAGAAGCCCCGACCCGACCTGCAATCCGTATCTGACATTTGCCGTTATGCTGGCGGCAGGTATGGAAGGCGTGATCCAGAAGCTCGAGCCTCCGGAGAGTGTTGATAAAAATATTTTCAGAATGAGCGCGGCCGAACGGGCGGCAGAGGGCATCCGCTGTCTTCCGTGGAGTCTGCACGAGGCAAACACCGCTCTGATGAACGATCCGCTTCTCTGCAGTGTTCTAGGGCAGCATGTGCTTGCCCAGATCAACCGGATCGGGGAACTCGAGTGGGCGGACTTCTCCAAATCGATTACCGACTGGGAGATCAGACGCTATCTCGCGACCTACTGAGACATTCCCCATACTTTTTTTCATTGACGGGGTACGCTTAGCCTTCCCCCCTCAGCTGACTCATCCAAACAGCTCTCATTTTACTCAGTCTCCACTCGAAAACCACCGTTTCTATTCGAAAATGACCGTCCGCCGATCAAAAATACCCTTTTTCGGGAGGGGAGAAATCCTGCCACAAAGAGAATATACGCCGAATGCTGGCGATTTCGACATTTACTCATGAAAAATCACCATCAAAAAACTGTCAAAAATGATTGCCGGAAGGTCAAAATGGAGTAGAAATACTTATTTGCGAGTGGAAATCTGGAAAAAATTTCGTCGGGGGAAACGATCCCGGGATCCCGAATTGGATTGAGAGCATGCCGCGAAATACTGCGTGTGTATCTACGCATGTACCTACATACACACAAGAAAAAAAAACGATATCCCCCTCCCGACTACGTCCGGACGTAAGGAAAGACGTACTTACATACACACATAGACAAATGCGTTTTTACTTCCTCTCTCTCTCTCTCTCTCTCTTCTGTACAAAACAAACTATGTACTATACTTATAAAAAAAAAGTGATTGATGAGCAATTTTCTTCCCGTATTTACTTACTTACGGACGTAGTCCTTATCCCCCCATCCTTTTTTTTCACCACATATGTCTATATACACACATACCTGAGGGCGGAATGATGGTACTGAAACCCCTCTATACATACCTGACAGGATCGAGTGATCCGTTATTTCGGCGCAAATCATTTTCATCGGCAAGTTTGCAGAATCCTTTGACGTCTTTGTATTTTCCTTCGTCAAATAGGTCTGTGACCTCCCGCAACTCCGCAAGGAACGTACGAACTTCTTGGATGCCTGCAAGGATCGCGTTTTTCCGTTCAAAATACAAACCCGCATACTCCTCAAATGATCCCGGCAGGCTGGTTTCGCCCGGGTACATTTTCTTCCAGCCGATGGTTTTCTCCGCGTTTTTCGATCGGATCAAAGTATCGAACTCTGCCGTTTGGCGACGGAGCTCTTTTGCATTCCGTTCGAGATATTTTTCCAGATCCGCGGACACTTTTGTGTCCCCGGGAGCAGAATACCTATCGCATGATTCGCATGGTCCGCCGTCCAGGACATCGGTTCCACAATAAAAACGGCAGAACTCCGTCTGTTTGTACCAGAGATCCTCAGCCGTCTGTAACGCGGTTCTGAGGTATCGGGAGATCATATCGAAGTATTCTCGCGGCTCGTCAGCTGCAAGACCGATGAGGGATATGAGGATATCCGTCTGATATGCGGTCAAGCTTTCGGCTGTGTTCCAAAACGCCGGGTGGAGAAAGAGGATCGTATGACGGCCGGCGGTTGTGTCGGTATATTCGCAGTACCAGGTGATGTTTCCCGCACGGAGAACGGCTGCTGTTTTGTCATAAGCAGGATGATCACTGAGTATTTTCCATTCACTCAGGGGTGAGTGTCTGTTTTTCATTTCCGGATGACCCTTGTAGTATCGTATCATCGCGAGGGTGGATATATGTTCTGCTGGCGGGGCGGGGACCTTTGGGTCCCTTAGCTGAGGCGGGCCGTCCCTTTAGGGGCGGGCTCAGCCGAGCAAGTCGATAGACTTGCGAGCAAATCTTTGATTTGCGACTGCGGTCATCACACGAAATTCACGAAAACATAACGCAAATCAGAGATTTGCTCGCAAGTCTATCGACTTGCTCAGCTAAGATCTCCGGCTGCGCCGTCAATCCGCCTCTGCTGAGTTTGTCCGCGTTCCGTGTCCAACCCGCCAACGAAATTCACGAAAAGGGGGACAGGGGCGGAGTAACGGGAGATATTTTTTGATTCGGGGTGCGGGAAGTGACTACGGGCTGCCCCGCAGGGGCAGCCTCAGCTGAGCAAATCTTTGATTTGCGATCTGGCGCGGAGCGGCCCGCGGCGGGATATCCTATTTTCTGAGACCCATATTTGTTTCAAAGTAGTTCTTCCGGAGTGGAGAAGACCCGCTCGCAAGTTTCCTTTGAAAACTTGGTTGCAAGTCTATCGGTTTGCTCAGCTGAGGGCGAGCCTTGCGGCTCACCCCGCCTCCGCTAAGATCTCCGGCTGCGCCGTCGATCCGCAATCGCAAGTCTATCGACTTGCTCAGCTGAGGGCGAGCCTTGCAGCTCACCCCGCTCTTGAAAACGTATATATTGTTAGCCCCCTAACTATTTCATACATGGAAGACAGACCCCCTGCGGCGATCCTGATCAGGATCCTGGCAAACCATATCAAACGAAACCTGGACAATACCGCTTCCCAGGGGCCGCTGAAAAATCTCACCGGCACCCAGATCCAGATAATCGGCTATATCCGCCACGCAGGAACCCGCGACGTCTTCCAAAAAGACATCGAGACAAAATTCTCCATCCGGCGGTCTACGGCCACCGGGATACTCCAGCTGATGGAAAAAAACGATCTCATCATCAGAGAACCGGTCGACTATGACGCCCGGCTCAAAAAGATCCTGCTCACAGAAAAAGCCCTGGCAGTCAGCCGGCAGGCAAAACGCAATGTCTCTGATCTCGACAAACATCTGACAAAAGACATCCCCGCAGAAGAACTCGAAGCAGTTCGTTCGGTTCTTTGGAAAATGCTGAACAATCTGGAGAAGATGACATGAACCGCACCGTAGAACGCCTTGCAGGCTCGATCCGCGAGTATAAAAAAGACAGTCTGCTTACACCCGTGTTCGTCGGACTCGAAGTCGTCATGGAAGTTCTCATCCCGTTGATCCTTGCCAGTCTCATCGACGACGGGATCACCGGCGGGAATATGGGCGTTATCCTTCGGCTCGGCCTTGCGTTACTCATCTCCGCCCTCCTATCACTTCTGTTTGGCGTTCTCGCTGGCAGATATGCCGCGTCCGCCTCAACCGGATTTGCAAAAAACCTCAGGCAGGACATCTTTTACGCGATCCAGAACTTTTCGTTTGCCAACCTCGACAAATACCAGACATCAAGCCTCATCACCCGGCTGACCACCGATGTTACCAATGTCCAGAATGCCTATCAGATGATCATACGGGTCGCGATGCGCTGCCCGCTGATGCTGATCTTATCCTACATCATGGTCATCGGGATCAATCCCCAGCTCTCGCTGATCTTCCTGTTTTTGATCCCGATCCTGGGGGTTGGGATGTATCTTATCATCACCAGGGTCCAGCCGATATTTGTAAAGGTGTTCAAAACATTTGACCGACTCAACAAAGTCGTTCAGGAAAACCTCCGCGGGATCAGGGTCGTAAAATCCTATGTCCGTGACGACTACGAGACCGCCAAGTTCAAAGGCGTTTCACAGGATATCTACCGCTACTTCTCGGAAGCGGAAAAACTGCTCGCCTTTGTCAGCCCGCTGATGCAGTTTGTCATCTACCTGGCCATCCTTCTCATCTCCTGGTTCGGCGCCCAGCTGATCGTTGCCGAGACCCTGACAACTGGTCAGCTGGTCAGTCTCTTTGCCTACACCATGCAGATCCTGATGAGTCTGATGATGCTGGCGATGGTTTTCGTCATGATCACCATGTCGCGCGCATCCGCCGGACGGATCGTCGAGGTCCTCGACGAGCAAAGCGATCTGCATAACCCGAAAGACCCCGTATTTTTTGTCAAAAACGGTGATATCAGCTTCCGTGATGTTGACTTCAGTTACTCCTCAGCTGCCGAACGCATCTGTCTGCAGAAGATCAATCTGGAGATCAGGTCTGGCGAGACGGTCGGCATCCTCGGGGGGACCGGCAGTTCCAAAACCACCCTCGTCCAGCTCATCCCCCGGCTCTATGATGTGACCGGCGGCTCGGTACTGGTCGGCGGGATCGATGTCAGAGCATACGACATCAAAACGCTGCGTGATCAGGTTGCCATGGTCCTGCAGAAAAATGTGCTCTTCTCAGGAACGATCCGTGACAATCTCAAATGGGGCAATCCCGACGCATCCGACGAAGAGATGATCCGCGTCAGCAGACTCGCCTGTGCGGATGAGTTTGTCCAAAAGTTTCCCGACGGATACGACACAAGGATCGAACAGGGAGGTTCGAATGTTTCCGGCGGCCAGAAACAGCGACTCTGCATCGCCCGCGCTCTGCTGAAAAAACCGAGGATCCTTATTCTGGACGACTCAACAAGCGCCGTGGATACGAAAACGGATGCGCAGATAAGACAGGCGCTCTTCTCCGAACTGCCCGGCACCACGAAGATCATCATCACCCAGCGGATCTCTTCGGTAGAGGATGCGGACAAGATCGTCGTGATGGACAGAGGTCACATAAATGCGGTCGGGACCCATGCCGAACTCATGGCAAACAACCCGATCTACCGGGAGGTCTATGCGACCCAGATGAAGGGAGGTGAGCTGTAATGCCGCCGATGGGACCTCCCTCCCCACGATCCAAACGTCCGGGAATGCCGGTAGTCGGAAACAAACCCAAGGATGTAAAAAAGACCCTGGGCCGTCTTCTCTCCTATCTGCCGGGGATGTATAAGATAACGCTTGGTGTCGTCGTCGTCTGTATCCTTTTAAGCACCCTTGCCGGAGTGATCGGATCGCTCTTCCTCGAAGTGCTGATCGATGATTACATCACGCCGCTTCTTGGTATGGAAAATCCGGTCTTCACCTCATTACTCCAGGCGATCCTTTTCATGGGGCTCATCTATCTCTGCGGTATTTTGTCGACGCTGATCTACAGCCGGCTCATGGTCATCATTTCCCAGGGGGTCATGAAGAGGATACGGGACGAACTGTTTGCCCATATGCAGAAGCTGCCTGTCAGGTACTTCGACACGCATAAATTCGGCGATACGATGAGTCATTACACAAACGATACCGAGACCCTGCACCAGATGCTTTCGCAAAGTGTCCCGCAGGTGTTTTCTTCGGTCGTGACCATCATTTTCGTCTTCGCCGCAATGATCTATACGAGCAGTATCCTGACGATCCTTGTTGTATTCATGGTGGTCATCCTGTTCTTTGTAATGAAAAAGATCGGCGGGAAAAGCGCGACCTATTTTGTCAGCCAGCAGAAATCCCTCGGAAAAGTAAACGGCTACATCGAAGAGATGATCAACGGGCAAAAGGTCGTCAAGGTGTTCTGTCACGAAGACACGGTCAAATCTGAGTTTAACGCAATGAACGATGAACTGCGCGGGCATGCGGCATCCGCCAACACGTTTGCGAATATTTTCATGCCGATCGTCATAAATCTCGGAAATATCCAGTATGTTCTGGTGGCCGTACTGGGCGGAGCTTTGGCAATCAGCGGGGTAGGCGGTCTGACTCTTGGAGCGATCGCGGCCTTCCTGCAGCTGAGTAAAAGTTTCATGATGCCGATCAGTCAGGTCTCCCAGCAGCTCAGTTCGGTTGTCATGGCATTGGCGGGAGCAGAGCGGATCTTTCAGCTGATGGATGAACCGGCTGAGGAGGATACCGGCGATGTAACGCTGGTCAATGCGGAGATAGAAGGCGCGGCCCTGACGGAATCATCCGTTTATACGGGAGTCTGGGCCTGGAAGGAGATACAAAACGGCCGTCCGGTCTATACGCAGCTGAAAGGGGATGTTCAGCTTCGCGGGGTCACGTTTGGGTATGCGCCGGACAAGGATGTTCTGCATGATGTGACGCTGTATGCCCGTCCTGGCGAGAAGGTCGCGTTCGTCGGCGCAACGGGGGCGGGAAAAACGACGATCACCAATCTGATCAACCGGTTTTATGATGTGCAGAAAGGGGAGATCTTCTATGACGGGATCGATATCCGGCGGATCAGAAAGGCGGATCTGCGAAGGTCGCTTGGGATCGTTTTGCAGGATACGAATCTGTTTACCGGAACGGTCCGGGAAAATATCAGATTTGGAAAGCTGGATGCAACTGATGAGGAGGTGTATGCCGCCGCGCATCTTTCCAACGCCCACAACTTCATCTCCCGTCTTCCGGAGGGGTATGATACGATACTCGAAGGGGACGGCGGAACGCTTTCCCAGGGGCAGCGCCAGCTTCTTTCCATCGCACGGGCCGCGGTGGCAAATCCTCCGGTGATGATCCTGGATGAGGCGACGTCGAGTATCGATACGCGAACCGAGGCTATTGTCCAGGCAGGCATGGATTCCCTGATGAAGGGACGCACGGTTTTTGTGATCGCCCACCGGCTTTCAACGGTGCATAATGCTGATGTGATCATGGTCCTTGAGTCAGGCAGGATCATCGAGCGGGGCAGTCATGAAAAGCTGATCGCTGAAGGCGGACGGTATTATCAGCTGTATTCCGGCGCGTTTGAGCTGGAATGAGTATTTTTCCCGGCTGGGAAAATCCTTTTTTTAAGATCGAAACACTCCGCTCTCATGCTAAAGAACGTGTTAAAAAAACAAGTGCGAAGGAAGGGATTCGAACCCCAGAACTCCTACGAGACCAGCCCCTGAAGCTGGCGCCTTTAACCTGGCTTGGCTACCTTCGCAAGTGATCAGACTCCTTTGACTTCACAAAGGGACCATTGCACAGACGTGCTTTTACATATTCGACGTTCTGCTAAATATACATGCGGTTTTATTCGCGGAGAACCGCCCCGTCCCGGGAAAAAAAGACAGGGGAATATCCGTCTCACGCGAATACCCGCTGGTTTGTTTCTTACTGATCGGTGTTTTCCTCTTCGAACCGTTTCATCTCGCGTTCGCGGAGTTCGCCGCGTTTGATCTTTCCCGAAAATGACTTCGGCAGATCGGAAACGAACTCGATAAGACGCGGATATTTGTACGGCGCGGTCGTCCGCTTCACGTACTCCTGGATATCCTTGGCGAGTTTCTCGGTAGGCTGATACCCGGAATGCAGAACGATGAATGCCTTGATCACCATGCCGCGGATCTCGTCGGGCGATCCGACGACTGCGCTCTCTTTGACTGCAGGGTGCTCAAGGAGGGTAGATTCCACCTCGAACGGGGAGATACGGTATCCGGAACTTTTGATCACATCATCATTTCTTCCGACGAACCAGAAGTATCCGTCCTCATCCAGACGTGCTTTGTCTCCGGTGTAATACCAGCCGTTCACGAACATCGCAGCGTTTTCTTCAGGATTGTTCAGATACTCCTTGATAAGTCCGACCGGTCGCGGGTTCAGTGAGACCGCGATCTTGCCGATATCTCCCTGCACCACTTCATGTCCGTCATCGTCCTGGAGCTGGATGTGCCAGCCGGGGACGGGTTTTCCCATCGATCCCTGTTTTACTTCCATTCCGGGCAGGGTCGCAATACAGCAGCAGGTTTCGGTCTGTCCGTAGCCTTCGCGGATCGTGATGCCTGTTCCCTCACGCCAGATCCTGATGACTTCGGGGTTCAGCGGTTCGCCGGCGCTTGTGCATGTCCTGAGTTCAGAGAACGAGAACTTCTTCAGATCGGCGATGATCAGCATCCGGTAGATCGTCGGCGGCGCGCAGAACGAGGTGATCCCGTAGCGTTCGATGAGCGGGAGAAGCTCGGTCGCATGGAACTTCGTCCGGTAATCGTAGACGAAAATACAGGCGCCGCAGATCCACTGACCGTAGATCTTTCCCCAGCCGCATTTTGCCCAGCCGGTATCCGAGACGGTGAAATGGACGTCATGTTCCGTGAGATCATGCCAGAACTTTGCGGTCACGATCTGTCCGAGCGGATGGGCATAATCGTGAAGAACCATCTTCGGGTCTTTTGTAGTACCTGACGTGAAGTAGATCAGCATCGGGTCGGTCGAGAGGACCTTGCGTCCGGTCGAACTGACCAGTTTTGTCGAGACGGGCGCCGGGTATTTGAGCTCGTTCTGGTAGCCGATCCACTGGCCGGGAAGTTTCTGGCCGGGTTTATCATCCACGGTCATTCGCAGCTGAAGGTGGGGGCACTGGGTCGCGACCTCATCCACCTTTGCCATATTCTCACTGTCGGTGATGACCATTTTAAATCCGCCGACCTTCATACGGTAGGCGATATCTTTGACAGTAAGCATGTGGGGTGACGGGCTGAACACCGCGCCGAGCTTCATGATGCCCAGGACCAGGGTCCACCACTCGGGAACACGCGGCAGCATCAGAAGAACACGGTCACCTTTCTGGATGCCGAACTTCATCAGGATATTGGCCGCTTCGTTTGAGTGGATCATCAGATCCCAGAAGGTGAACTTTTTCTCTTCACCGTCCTGGTTGGTCCATATCATCGCAAGATGGTTGCGGTCGCGTTTTGCCCAGGCGTCAATGACGTCAAACGCAAAATTGTAATGTTTGGGGACGTCGATGGAGAAGGTTTTGTAGGTTTCCTCGTAGTCTCCAATGTTGCCTTTTTCTTCAGTCATAGCGATATCTATAATAATATTTGCGTTATCCCGTAATTAACGCATGGATGAAAAAACGCGTTTTGGCATAGTTTTTGCGGGTCAGTTCTTAGACTGGATACCGGTAAGCATCTGTGGATTGGTATTGACTGTCGGATCTTCAACCCGTCACGTGCAGAGGATTTTGGAAAAAACAGAGAAGAAGAGCTCAGCTCTCTTCTGGACAAAAATACGGACTGCGGTTTTTCACTGCAGCGCCGATCGCCGCCTTGAGCTCGTCTCCGTGCAGCCCGCGGATAGAGACCTCGTTTCCGGTTTTGAGAAGGCAGGGCTTCAATAGCCCGTCCGAGGTCACCCTCAGCCGGTTGCAGTTTGCACAAAACTCCGGATTGTGCATCGGCCTGACGACCTCAACAAGAGCGCCGTTCACCAGATATTTTCTCCTGTGGTGCATATGGCGGGTCGTCACCTGCGAGGAATGTTTGGCGAACTCTTTTTCAAGATCGGCAACGAGTTGAGCATTTCCGTGGACGGCAGGATCCATATCGTCGGTCCATCCGTTGATATCCATGAGTTCGATGATCTGCAGAATGAGATTCTCCCCGCGTGCACGCACAAAGGCCAGGAACTCATCGATCTCCTGATCGTTCATACCTTTTAAGACGACCATGTTCAGTTTTACCGGTGTGAGGCCTGCCGCGAGTGCCGCATCGATCCCGTCAAGAACATCCTTCAGCCGGTCACGCCCGGTGATCTTTTTGTAGGTTTCCCGGTCCATAGTGTCAAGACTTACATTCACCCGGGAAAGACCTGCTGCTTTCAGCTGATCTGCGAGTTTTGCAAGATGCGTGCCGTTTGTTGTCAGCGACGACTCGATGTGGGGGGGGATGGAGCGGATGATATCCAGAAGATCGGGGCGGAGAAGCGGCTCTCCGCCGGTGAGTTTGATCGTCCTGACGCCAAGTTCGGCAAAAACGCCGATAAGCTCCGCGATCTCTTCCTGGGTCATCTGGGAGGTCCGTTCATCCCGCGTACATCCGTTGTCCCCCTCCCCCTCTCTGTGGCAGTAGATACACCGGAGATCACACGCGCTGGTCACGGCTATCCTGACATTTGAAATCGTTCGGTTGTATGAGTCAGTTAGGATCTCACTCGCGTCTCTTTCTGTCGTCATTTCCTTCCCCAATGAAGTTCTTTGCAATGATATAACATTCGGTACTTCCCCGGCGGGTCGCCGTGGAACGGATGACCCGCACCGAGTAGAACTTCTCTTTCACCAGTTCAAGAAGCTCGTTGAAGTCCGAACCCTGGAAGGATTTCATGACCAGATTCCCTCCCTGTTTGAGCAGGGTGGAGGCAAAGTTGAGGGCTTCCTCGTTCAGACCCATGACCCGTGCCTGGTCATAGGATTTTGCTCCGGAAAGGTGGGGTGAGGCATCGCAGACCACCACATTCACAAGCGGCATCGCTTCTCTGACCTTTGCCTGAACGGCCGGATCGGTGAAATCCCCGGTAATGGTTATGACATTTTCCAGTGAGATGATCGGGTTCAGGTCAACTCCGCAGAGCTGACCTTCGGTCATCGTTTTTAAGACCTGAAGCCAGCTTCCCGGGGCCGCGCCGAGATCCACCACATTGTCCGTGTTCCGGATAACGTTGAATCGTTCATTGATATCGATGAGTTTGTATGCCGAGCGGGCCCTATATCCATCCCGCATGGCTTTTCTATATACATTATCTTTTGTCCATTGTGATCCCATGTGTTTTCCTCCCAACTTAACGTATATCTTATATGAGCGCGGATATAATTATACTATTAAAGTTTGTCACGCTGGTATAAGAGAGTGTGTCAAGGGGTTATACTGATGTTAAAAGCAACAATCGAAGCAGATATTTTCCGGGAGACCATCGATGCGGTCTCAGCACTGGTAAACGAATGCCGTCTTCACGTTGACGAGAAGGGAATCAGAACGATCACGGTGGATACGTCCAATGTGGCCATGGTTTCATTAGAGCTCTCTGCGTCGGCGTTTCTCACATTTGCGGCAGAACCCTGTGAAATAGGTCTCGATATAGAAAAGATCAGATCGATGATGTCGATGATCGGCAAGACGGATATCGTCTCTCTTGAACTCGATGACTCAGGCAAAAAACTTAAGATCAGCTTCGGCGGGTATGAATATTCAATAACCCTCCTCGATACAAAGACCATCAGAAAAGACCCGAACGCGCCGAACCTGAACCTCCCTGCCACCTTCGAGATACCGGGCATCATGTTCTATGATGCGATCAAGGCATCAGCGATGGTTTCTGATAAGATCTCCCTTGCCGTTTCTGCCGAGACCTGCGTTTTTACGATGAATGCCGACGGTGATTCCGACCGGATCAAACGCGAGCTTGCCGGCGAAGATGTCCATTATATCACCTGTGCCGATGCAAAATCCCTGTTCTCTCTGGACTATCTGAAGGATATGGGCAAATCCATCAGCCGTGCGGACAAGGTGCAGATCCGTCTGGGGACTGATCATCCTGTCCAGTTTTCCTTCGTCTATGCAGGCGGCAAAGGAAGTGTGGGCTATCTTCTTGCTCCGAGGATCGAGGCAGATTAACCGTTATGCGTACGTCCGTTGAAAAGCGCGATCTGGCTCACTATCCTTTTTTACCTGAAGCACAGGGGCTGCTTGCGTCCCGCGGAATCAAAATGGCCGGTCTTTCCGGCTCGACGACCGGCTGTTCCTATCTTGACCGTGCGGCCGACCGGATCATGCTCGCACTTAACGGAAAAACCGTCTATCCTGAGTCGGAAGATGATGTGGTCTCCGATATCATCACCTATGTTTTGGCACGGGTCCTCGTATCCTGTACGAAAGACACGCGGACGATCGACCGGCTCTGCAGGATGGAGGCTGCCCGGGTCTATGCGTATTTTCATGCCGAGGAGAATCAGCTTCTGAAAAAACGGGTGTGTGAGGAACTCGGTCTTGAGACCGGTGACGGATCGCTCGCCGTGATCCGGTATGTGGAGCTTGCATCCCGTGTGCGTGATGCGAAGTGGCGGCTGATCAATCGTGATGTGCTGGCCGGGCGCGTGAAGGTTTCTGCAGATGAGATGGATGTTTTGATCGCCGAAAGGATCCGAAACATCCTTTCTTGCGGCCTGCCGCTCGATATTCCCGAGCCGATCTTGCGGGAGTATCTGCCGTGGAGCGATAAGATCCTCTCGGCAGTGCAGGAACGGACCCTTGCCGAGTTTGGGGCGATCGATGAGTCGGCGTATCCTCCCTGTATCCAGTCGCTGATCTCCGCTGCGGCTGCCGGGGTGAATCTGACCCATTCGGGGCGTTTTTCGATGACGGCGTTTCTGCATAATGTGGGGATGAACAATGAACAGATCGGCGGGATCTTTGCGCGGAGTCCGGATTATAATCCTGATATGACGAATTATCAGGTCGATCATATTCTGACGAATGAGTATACCACGCCTTCCTGCGCGACAATGCTGACGCACGGGATCTGTGTGAATAAGGACCGGCTCTGCGAGTCGGTTTCCCACCCGCTGAATTATTACCGCTCCAAAAAGAAGATGCTGGATAAAATGCGGATGAGGGATGAGGCGACGGCAAAGAAAGCAGAGGGTTCGGACGGCGGGGATTTAGGAAAAGAAGCATCTGAAGACTGAGGACACTGGGTATTTATAGGTACGAAAAGCATATCTTTTTGCTATGAACTTCGGGACTCTTGCAGATATTGAAACACGCGGAAAAACCGTTCTTGTCCGTGTGGATTTCAACTCCCCTATAGATCCTTCCTCCAATACTATCCTGGATGATAAACGATTCCGTGAACATGTTCCGACTCTGCAGGCGCTGGAAGACGCACGCGTTGTGGTCATCGCACACCAGAGCCGGCCGGGTAAAAAGGATTTCACGACTCTCGCGGCCCACGCTGATAAACTTGAGCGGCTTTTAGGGATGCCGGTCACGTATGTGGACGATATCATCGGCAGCTGCGCGAAGCGCGCAGTTTATGATTCTCATCCCGGGGATGTTGTTCTGCTGGAGAATGTCAGGTTCTCTGCTGAGGAGAATCTGAGTCTGAAACCTGAAGAAGGGGCAAAGACCCATCTTGTGAGAAAACTTGCGGCCATGGCCGATCTTTGTGTGTATGATGCGTTTGGCACGGCGCACCGGTCGCAGCCGACGATCACGGGCCTGCCCTATGCGATGAAAACGGTGGCGGGTCTTCTGATGGAAAAGGAGGTCGCGATGCTTTCAAAAGTGTTCACCTCAGCGCCCAGGCCGGTGACGTTTGTTCTGGGCGGAACGAAGGTCGATGATTCCATCGCGGTGGCCGGAAATGTGCTTGCGAATAAAACAGCAGACAAGATCGCCGTCATCGGGGTGGTGGCCAATGTGTTTTATCTGGCAAAGGGTATCGATATCGGCGAGCCTTCACGAAATCTGATCCGCACTCTCGGGTATGACGGTGAGGTCGCTAAAGCGAAGGTGATACTTGATTCGTATCCGGATAAGGTCCTGCTGCCGGAGTATGTGGCAGTGAAAGAGCAGGATGAGCGCAAAGAGTATCCTATTCTCACGATTCCAAAGGACTGTCCGATCCTGGATATGGGTACGGATTCGATCGTGCAGTTTTCCCGGGAACTTGCGGCGTCCGGTTCGATCGTGTTTAATGGTCCGGCCGGTGTTTTTGAGGAGGCAAAGTTTGCATCCGGGACCTTTGAACTGCTTCGTGCAGCGGCAAATGCGGAATTTTCTGTCTGCGGGGGAGGACATACGGCGGCGGTCATCGAGCAGCTGGGTCTTGAGCCCCAATACTCTCATCTTTCAACCGGCGGGGGCGCATGTATCGAGTTTTTGACAGGAAAGAAACTTCCGGCGATCGCTGCGCTCGAAGAGTCCTGGAAGAAGTTTGGCAACTGAGCGGCTCTTTTTCTCCTCCTTTTTTACTCTCGTATGATAATGAGGGTTGTCTGTTCGGCAAGTTTTGTTTTGTTTATGTCATATACGCTGAGGGTGGCGGTTATTGAGGATTTGTTTGCCGTATTCGGGTAGAATGTCGACAGATTTCCTTCATAGGTCTCACCGCTCGCAAAATATGCGGTACTGCCCACGCGGAATTCGGTATCGCAGATGACGGTCACTGAATATGCTCCATTTTTAGGTGAATTAAGATTGATCTGAAGAGCAGGGAGGTTATGTCCGTCCACTATGATATATCTCCCGGCAATATCCTCTCTCCATATCTCGGCGGATGTTGTTCCAATCAGCGGTATGTGATGTGTGGAATCTCCTGTTCCCTGGAGGAATTCTCCCCCGATCTTATAATTTCCGATGAATTCTCCGATTTCATCTTCCTGTTCGCTTGTATGGAGCCGTACTGTTTTCCGGATGGTGGTTTTGGTTTTCCCGTCGGTATAATATGCCGTATATGTGATCAGAAAGTCTTGTTCCGGGCTGGTGAATACCTCTAAGGGGTATGTATACTCAACACCAACAAGCGGTTCGAATAATATCTGTGTGACGGCTCCGGTATATCCCAAGTCAAGCATCCAGTAGGAAACGTTACTTCTATTTGTGTAGGGTGTTGTGTCGGTCAGATAAATCTGATTTGGTTTCCAGCTGCGATATTCTGCAACCAGGATCAGCTTTTCTGTACTTACTTCCTGTATCTTTTGTCCCTCAGCTTCCAGGGTCATGGTCCTGATGCAGAGAACCTGCTCGCTCCCGTCATCAAAGACGCCGGTCACGGTCATCGGGTAGCTGCCTTTAGGAAATCCGATATCGAATCTGATTGGGATGCTGCATCCTTCAATATATCTTTCCTGCTCCGGGCAGGGTGTCCCGACGGATATGCCGGCAGGTGTGCTGACCGAAACATATACTGATTTCAGGGCGGATCCCTCGTCAGTTTTCCAGAGATGGATCAAGAGGGGGTCAATGCTGCTGCCTGTCGCTTCGGCAGTAAGATAGGTGTGTTTTGCATCCGCGGTATCGCCGGCGAAACTGAAAAATACCAGTGCTGCTGCTCCGACCAGAACCAGAGTTAAAAATATGAGCAGTATGACGCTGATTATCGGGGATATGCCGGACTCAACTCTCTGTATCATGAAAAAATTCCAAACGCAGATGTTATTGTACTGTACCTCCTTTTTTGAAATGACAAAAGTCTTTCTGTGTTCGGGCCGGCTTTTTTTCTCATCGCCCTCTCCGTATTTGACAAAATATTATGGCACGGCGCGATTCAAATGCCATGGGTCGTTTTTCCCGTCTGCATCAGACCTATATGTTCTTACGACCAATGTCTAAGTATTATGGTGCAGTCATACGAAGATATGTTAAAGACCGCGTATTCCGGGATGGGCGAGCCTACGGAGACGGGCGAACGGTTTGTTATGCCGAAGGCGAAGATCTATATCGAGGGTAAAACGACGGTTCTTGAGAACTTTTCTGATATTATCGATTCACTCAACCGCGATAAGGATCATTTCATGAAGTTCATTTTAGGTGAGCTCGGTACTGCCGGAAAGATCGACGGAAACCGCGCGGTGTTCAATGGAAAGTTCGAACAGGCACAGTTCGATGCGATCGTTGATACGTATGTCGGCGATTACGTCATCTGTTCCGAGTGCGGCCGGCCTGACACGAAACTTGTGAAAGATGACCGCGTATTGATGCTTCTTTGTGAAGCGTGCGGATCAAAGCGGCCGATCCGGAAACGAAAAGCAAAGACCGAGGTGCAGGGTCCTGCTATTGAGGAGGGTAAGGAACTTGAGGTCCATATCGAGTCTATCAGTAAGAAAGGCGACGGCGTTGCAAGAATCGGGAAATATATCCTGTATGTTGCCGGAACCAAGGCCGGCCAGAATGTGAAAGTGCGCATAACCAGGATCTCCGGTCAGGTTGCCTTCACACAGAAAATCCTCTAACCTTTTTTTTTTACCGCCTACCCCACAATTATATAGTGTCGCCGAGCGAATCTATAAGGGAATGAAGCTGAAGATTATCGAGCTTGAGAAGGATAAAATACGGATCACCCTGGAAGGTGAGGGGCATACCATGGTCAACGCATTGGTGGATGAGATCCTTGCAGATCCCGAAGTGGATGTTGCCAAATATGTGATCAAATACCAGTTCTCCGACCCGGAACTGTTTGTCACCATGAAACCCGGATCTGCAAAAGACCCGATCACCGTTATCCGTGAAGCCGCACAGCATATGGTTGACCGTTGCGACGCTCTTCTTGCCTGTCTGAAAAACTAATACTTTTTTCCTTCCCTCTCTCAAGGGAATAGGCGAAGTATTATATTGCTCTAACCCTTACATAATAGAGCACTCAGTTTAGTGGAGCAGTATCTGGCATACTGCGAGTGTCGATCTGCATACGATTCAACATGGGTTTTGTGCAGCCTTCCGATTCGTCGGAAGGAAAGATGCGGAGTTCTCTGTAGACGTAGCCAAGCCTGGTATGGCGCAGGTTTGCTAAACCTGTGTCCCCCTGGGACTCGAGGGTTCAAATCCCTCCGTCTGCGCTTAACGTACGCAACACACACACATTTTGTGTGTTTCAAATTTAGACTAAACTCTCCAAAAGAGAGGCGAAAAAATGGTTGAAGAGTCAGAATTAAAATATTTTGTGCGGATCATTAACACTGATCTGGACGGTACCCAGCCTGTTCAGCTTGCGCTGACGGGAATTAAGGGCATCGGCCTCCATGCCGCACTTGTCATTGCCCGCCGAGCCGGCGTTGATGTCCGTGCTACCATGGGTCTCTTAGGCGATGACGATGTGGCCGCGATTGAAGAGCAGGTCAAAGCATATCCTGCCTCAGTGCCAAAATGGATGGTCAACCGCCCGGTAGATGTGTATTCGGGAGAACCGAAACACCTCTACGGCAGCGACCTTTCCCTTGCGAAGGATGATGACATCAACCTCATGAAGAAGATGCGGTGTTACCGCGGTATCCGTCATGAGAATGGTCTCAAAGTTCGCGGACAGCGTACTAAAGCAACCGGCAGATTTGGAAAGATCGTCGGTGTCTCCAAGAGGCGGAACTAATCAGGTGATTTAAATGGGATACCCAGGAAAGAACACCAAACAGTACTCTTCCCCGAAGCGCCGCTTCGAGAAGTCACGTATTGAATCAGAACGCACCCTTGCGATCACCTATGGTCTGCGTAACAAACGCGAGATCTGGAGAGCCACCGAAGTCCTCAGAAAACACAGAGGGGGCGCTCGAGAAGTTCTTGCAATGACCTCCTCTGTCGGCGAAGCACCAAAGACTATTGCCCGCCGTGACGAACTCGTCGCCACGCTCCAGCGCTATGGACTTATTGGTCCGGATGCATCAATGGATAACATTCTGTCTTTAAAGGTGGAAGATGTCCTTGAGCGCCGTCTTCAGACGATCGTCTACCGCAAAGGTCTTGCACGCAGCCCGAAACAGGCTCGTCAGCTTATCACCCACGGACACATTGCCATCAATGGGCAGCGTGTCAGTGTTCCAAGCTACATGGTTCCGATCGCGGAAGAAGCAGGAGTTATGTACTATGCAACCTCCAGTCTTGTTGATGAAGCCAACGGTGAACGTCAGCGTATCATGAATCAGAGGGCATAATCATGGCAGAAGCAACTGAAAAATGGGGCATTGCCCACATCTTTGCCTCATTCAACAACACCATCATCACCGTCACCGATCTTTCAGGCGCAGAAACCGTCTGCAAGTCAAGCGGCGGTATGGTCGTTAAGCAGGCCCGCAATGAGTCTTCGCCTTATGCAGCAATGCAGATGGCGATCAACATTGCCCAGGCATCAAAGGACAAAGGTATCACCGGACTTCACATCCGTGTTCGCGCTCCCGGAAACGGCAGACAGCGGTCACCGGGGCCCGGCGCCCAGGCTGCAATCCGTGCACTTTCACGTGCAGGTATGCGCATCGGCAGAATCGAAGACGTAACTCCGGTACCACACGACAGCATTCGTGCTAAAGGTGGCAGAAGGGGCAGGAGAGTCTGAATGGATCTGGTATTCAGCAGGCTCGATGACTCTGTCGCACGTTTTACTATTCACGGAGCGACTCCTGCATTCGCCAACGCACTTCGTCGCTCGATGATCGGTGAGGTGCCAACCCTCGCCATCGAAGATATCCGTATCTATGACAATACCAGTGTTCTCTTTGATGAGATGCTGGCACACAGAATGGGACTCATCCCGATCAAGACCGATCTCTCGCAGTATGTTCCAAGAAGCGAATGTTCCTGCGGCGGCGCGGGATGTCCTCACTGCACTGTGATGTTCACTCTGAGTGTTGAAGGCCCGAAGATGGTCACCTCCGGTGATCTTATCTCCATGGACGAAAACACCGTTCCGGTCCACAACAACATCCCGATCGTCAAACTTTGGGAAAATCAGAAGGTCGTCTTAGAAGCAGTGGCAGAAGTAAACTACGGGAAAGAGCATGCCAAATGGCAGCCGACTCTTGCCTGCGGCTACTCTGAGTATCCGGTCATCACCATTAAAGATACCTGTGACGGCTGCGGAAAATGTGTTTCTGAATGTCCCCGCGACGTTCTGGAACTCACGAAAGATACCGTCAGCATCCGTGTTGTAAACGGCGAAAGCAAGGAAAAAGACTGTTCGTTATGCCGTCTCTGTGAGACTGCATGTATGGACAGCGGCATCGGCGAGGACCCGGCCATTATTATTGGTGCAGACAGCACGAAGTTCATCTTCGTTGTTGAAAGCGACGGGTCCTTACCGGTGAAAGAGATCATTGAAAGAGCACTGCTGCATATCAAATCACGATCTTCAGATCTGATTGAAGCATTACAGGAGGGACTGTAAATGAATAAAACTAACCCACGTCTCGAATCCTTAATCATGATGCTTAAACGCGCATCCCGGGAGAACGAGGCAAACATCTGGCGTGAGATTGCCGGCCGTCTGAACACGTCCAGCAAGAATCAGGCAGAAGTGAACGTCGGTAAAATCAACCGCTATGCAAACGAGAATGAGATCATCCTGGTTCCGGGCAAAGTGCTCGCAGCAGGTGTAATTGGTACTTCAGTATCAGTTGCAGCTCTCAACTTCTCCGATGCTGCCCGTGAGAAAATAACTGAAGCAAAAGGCACCTGCATGACAATCGAAGAGCTTGTTGCTGCAAATCCGAAAGGAAGCCGCGTAAGGATCCTGAGGTGAGATGAATATGGTAACAGTTATTGATGGAGAAAATCTCCTTCTTGGAAGACTTTCCAGTATCGTTGCAACCCGCATCCTCGCCGGTGAGGAGATTGCAATCATCAATGCCGAGAAGGTCATCGTATCCGGTGCCCGTGCAATGGTCTTAAACGAATACCAGGTAACTCGTGTTCGCGGATCCGTTGAGGGAGGTCCATTCTTCCCAAGACGCCCGGATCACCTTGTAAAACGCACGATCCGTGGAATGATCCCCTACAAGACCCGGCCGGGAGCAGCAGCTTTCCGCCGCGTCAAGGCATACGTCGGAGTTCCTTACGAATTCAAAGACGTAGAGGCAGAAGTTCTGGAAGACGCACACCGGAAACGGCTGAGCGGAGCCAGATACATCTCTGTTGGCGAGATCAGCAAAAACCTTGGAGCAAAATTCTAAACAGGTGATCTAAGATGAAAATTATTAACACCAGTGGAAAAAGAAAGACCGCAATTGCCCGCGCCACCCTTCGCGAGGGAAAAGGCAGAGTTAGAATCAACTCTGTCCCTCTTGAAGTGTACGGCAACGAGATCATCCGTATGAAGATCTCCGAGGCACTTGCACTTGCACCAGGATCCATCGACAATGTCGATGTTGATATTGATGTCTCCGGCGGAGGCGTCATGGGACAGGCAGAGGCAATCCGCACGGCACTTGGCCGCGGTATCCTTTCCTGGACCAATGACCCGAAGATCAAGGAAGTGTACCTTTCTTACGACAGAACTCTCCTGGTCAACGACTCCCGTCAGAAGGAAGCGAAAAAGCCCCATGGACGCGGTGCCCGTGCACGGTTCCAGAAGTCTTATCGTTAAGGCACAGCATACAGAATATATGCGGGGGCAACCCCACATATCAACAATTTAATAAGGACGTAAAGATAACTTATGATACCAGTTCGATGTTTCACCTGTGGAAAAGTAATTTCTACTGTATGGGAAGAATATCAACAGAGAAAAGCTGCAGGCGAGGATCCCAAAGAGATTCTTGATTCACTCGGGTTAGACCGATACTGCTGCAGAAGAATGCTTATCTCTCACAAAGAGACTGTTGATGAGTTGTATCCGTACACGTGAGACATGAATGAATTGCGGGGTCGTAGGGTAGCCTGGACCATCCTATTACGTTCGGGACGTAGTGACCTGAGTTCGAATCTCAGCGACCCCATTTTTCCATTCTCTCTTATTTGTGGATGTGATTTTCTATGACATATACACGTTATGAACGCGCCCGTATCGTCGGGGCGCGTGCTTTACAGATTTCCATGGGAGCTCCGGTTCTCGTGAAAACTGCAAAGATTGATCCTCTTGAAATTGCACTTGAGGAGTTCGACGCTGATCGGGTCCCGATAACGGTGAAACGCCAGTTCGGTGTCCGGTCAGAGGTGCTGTAAGTATGACTGAAATTGCTGACATTTTACTTCGGACAATTCTCGACTCGCGCGGTAATCCAACCGTCGAAGCCGAGATTTCCACGATCTCCGGCGGCTTTGGCCGCGCATGCGCTCCGAGCGGAGCCTCGACCGGCATCTACGAGGCAAAAGTCCGTCCATCCGACGAGGCTGTTTTTGAAGCCAGGGAACATCTGATCCCGAAACTTATCGAACTTGACTCGGCCGACCAGCGCGGATTTGATGAGACCCTTCACGAGATCGACGGAACGTCTGACCTTTCCGGGATCGGCGCCAACATCGCCGTTGCTCTTTCACTTGCGAATGCAAAAGCAGCTGCAAGTTCCCTCAACATGGAACTCTACCAGTATCTTGGCGGCGCATTCATTTCCCAGACCCCTCTGCCGTTAGGCAATGTTATCGGCGGCGGCGCCCACGCAGTTGACGCGACCGATATCCAGGAGTTTCTGATCATACCGACCGGCGCATCTTCTGCAGCCGAGGCTGTATTCACGAACGCACTCGTCCACAAACGCATCAAAGAGATCCTTATTGCGCGCGGCAAAGGCTGTGGAAAGGGTGACGAGGGGGCATGGGCTCCGCACATCGCTGACCTTGAAGCCTTTGAAATCGTGAACGAAGCTACCACCAAAGTCTTTGACGAGACCGGCATTGAAGTCCGCATGGGTCTTGATGTTGCCGCGTCAGAGATGTGGGATGCTGCAAGCGGGAGATACGTCTATAAGAATGCAAAGCGAACTACTGAGGAGCAGATTGCATACATTGCAGACCTGACCGAGACCTATAACCTGCTTTATGTCGAAGACCCGATCCAGGAAGAAGATTTCGAAGGGTTTGCACGTATCACCGAGGAAGTTTCCGGCCGTGACACCCTTATCTGCGGCGACGACCTGTTCGTTACGAATGTTGTCCGTCTGGAAGAAGGTATCAGAAATGATGCCTGCAACTGTATCCTGATCAAACCAAATCAGATCGGTACGCTGACAGATACCTTCGAAACGATCAGTCTCGCCCGTGATTACGGGTAT
Source organism: Methanocorpusculum sp. GPch4 (assembly GCF_012062385.1). Lineage (NCBI taxonomy): Archaea > Methanobacteriati > Methanobacteriota > Methanomicrobia > Methanomicrobiales > Methanocorpusculaceae > Methanocorpusculum > Methanocorpusculum sp. GPch4. The sequence goes on from NZ_SIJA01000076.1 coordinate 65,811, forward strand.
GAATCGGTCATGAGCCACCGATCCGGTGAAACGACCGACAATACCATCGCACATCTCGCAACAGCATTCGGCTGCTGCTTTATGAAGAGCGGTGTTGTCGGCGGAGAGCGCATTGCTAAATTAAATGAACTTATAAGAATTGAGGAGCATTTCTAAAATGACCGACAATGAACTTGGAATTGAATTAAACGAACCATTAGTATCCGTAGAAGAATATCTTGCCGCCGGTGTCCACATTGGAACCCAGCAGAAAGACAACGACATGAAAGACTTCATCTACCGTGTCAGAGCTGACGGTCTCTATATCATCGATATCAGAAAGACCGATGAGCGCATCAAACAGGTAGCAAAGTTCCTTGCACGCTACGAGCCTGCAAAGATTTTCGTCGTTACTTCCCGTCAGTACGGTCAGTACCCGGCACAGAAGTTCGCAGATACGATAGGTGCACTCTCCCACGTTGGCAGATTCATCCCCGGAACCTTAACCAACCCGAAACTCCCGAAGTATGTTGAACCCTCGGTCGTCATCGTTACCGATCCGATCGGAGATGCCCAGGTCATTACCGAGGCAGTCCAGTCCGGTATGCCGGTCATTGCACTTTGTGATATCAACAACCGTACAAACAACGTTGATCTCGTCATCCCGACCAACAACAAGGGACGCAAAGCACTCTCTATGGTTTACTTCCTGTTGACCAAAGAGTTCCTCAGACAGAAAGGCATTGTCTCAGCCATGACGGTTGAAGACTTTGAGTCTGAGTTCTAAAGCTGACACAAGCCGAAGGCGACACTCAGCAGACAATAGAAAATCCCCCCTTTTTTTTAGTGATTACCTATTTGGATACGACCAGATATATCACTGTGTTAATAAGAAGACATTTAAATAAATATCCCCTTACATAATGTAATCTCGATAAATATGCTTGACCAAGATAATATATCTCATTTATTGGACATCCTTGGAAACCGGAATCGCCGGCGGATCCTTGATCTTCTCCGCCAGAAACCCTGTTTCGTTACCGAAATATCCGATCGTCTGGTCATCAACCCGAAAGCCGTCATCGAACACCTTGCGATAATGCAGAAGGAAGCGGTCATCTCCAGTTATCAGGATGACAAACGGCGAAAATACTACTATCTCGTGAATGACTTCACCCTCTCGGTCCAGGTCACAAAAACCGAGCAGCCTCCCGAGCCGGTTTGTGCCGAAAATGGGGATGCACTCCCGCTTTCCGACAAGATCATGATGATACGCCGGCTCCTTGATTCCAGAGAAAAGCTCATCGAAAATCTTGAAGCTGTGGAAAAGGATATCGATGAGATGATGAGTGACGTGATCGTCAACGGAAGAACAGTTTTCCAGAACACTATCGAGGCCGAACTTCTTCTCGCTTTGGTGTATGCCCCGTTAACGCCAATAGAACTCTCCTACACCAGCGGGCGTAGTATCCCTGAAGTGACAGCGGCTCTGCGCTCTCTGGCATCCAAAGGCTATGTTCACGCGCAGGGAGGCCGGTATCTGCTTTGCGGCCTTCCGCATCAGGCACTGGAAACCACGGAACTCACCTCCTAATAAGAAATCTCTATAACCCTGCAAACAAAATACTACAGAGATGCGGTAATGGTCTAATGGCATGACAGGGGCTTCCCAAGCCTCTAATCCGGGTTCGATCCCCGGTTATCGCATTCGATTTTTATGATGCCTCATCACGCAATCAGCCTCATCGCCGAAAATCAGAAAGGTATTCTCAGAGATATCGGTTCGGTCTGTGCTGAACACAATGCGAACATCACCTCCATCCAGCAGGAAATACTTACCCGGGGACCTGACAAAGGATGTGCCTGGGCAGATATCGAGATCGAAGGGGGCGATGAAATCGATGCTGTTCTTTCAGAGCTTCGATGCGTTACCGGTATTCGTGAAGTCGTTTTGCACGACACGTTCGGGGCAATATTTGGAAAGCGCGTCATCATCATCGGCGGAGGTGCTCAGGTCGCCCAGGTCGCGATGGGGGCAGTGAACGAGGCCGACCGGCATAATATTCGCGGTGAACGCATTTCTGTTGATACGATCCCGCTTGTAGGGGAGGAAAATTTGGCGAGTGCCGTTGAAGCGGTCGGCCGCCTTCCCCGCGCTTCGATCCTTGTTCTTGCCGGCTCACTTATGGGCGGCGAAATAACCACGGCAATTAAATCGATCCAGGCGGACGGCATCCCTGTGATCTGCCTGAAAATGGCAGGCAGTGCCTCGTCGGCAGCTGATCTGGTCGTCACCGATCCGATCCAGGCAGGGGTCATGGCCGTAATGCACATAAGCACGATCGGGGTATTTGATATCGAAAAAGTGAGAGGGAAAGAGTTCTGATGATAACACCAACAGAAGAAACCAGAATAGAAAAAGCCGTCCGCGTTTTATCCCGCGACGGACTTGTCGTATATCCTACAGAAACGGTCTACGGACTCGGTGCGGACGCTTTATCGGAGACTGCAGTCCTCAAAGTGTATGAAGCAAAACAGCGGCTTCTTGGAAAACCGATCTCGGTCGCCGTTTCCGATATCGAGATGATCTGCGGGATCGCCGATGTCAGTCCGTTTGCGGAACGGTTCATCAGCAAATTTCTCCCGGGTCCGGTCACGATCGTTCTGCCGGTGAAAAACTGTCTGCCGGGCGACTTGTCCGGCGGGACAGGTACGATCGGTATCCGGTATCCTGACCACACTCTTGCTCTTGAACTGATCTCCGCATTCGACTGTCCGATAACCGCGACCTCGGCAAACATCTCCGGTGAAGTCTCGCCGGTCAGTGTCGATCAGGTCAACGTCCCCCATGATTATCTGCTTGACGGCGGCGTTCTTCCGGGCATCCCGAGCACGGTCGTTAACCTTGATACAAGGAAAATCGAGCGTCCCGGCGCAATGCTGGATGAGATCGCTCATTTCTTTATAGAAAACGCGAAATGAAAAAAACCTACTCAGTATCCGGCATGACATGTTCGGCCTGCTCTCTTCATGTTGAGAAGGCCGCGAAAAGTGTGGAAGGCGTGAGATCCGCCTCGGTAAATCTTCTCGAAAATCGTCTGGTCGTCGACTCGGACGATATTTCTGATGAGCAGATCAGACAGGCCGTACGCGCAGCCGGGTATGATCTGGTTATGGGTGACCCGCCCCGTGATGGGTCTCTTCTTCGCCCGATGAAGATCCGGCTCACCATCTCTTTTGCTTTTCTTATTCCGCTTATGTATCTCTCCATGGGACATATGTGGGGCTTCCCCCTCCTCGAATGGACCCATGATCCGGCAAACGCCGGGATATTTGCTTTGTCCCAGCTTGTGCTGACCATTCCGATCGTCATCGCGAACAACAAATACTACACATCCGGGATCCCGGCACTCTTCCGCCGTGCACCGAACATGGACTCCCTGGTTGCGATAGGCTCGCTCGCGGCGCTTACGTATGGGGTCTATGCTATCTATGCTATTTTTTCGGCTCTTTCAATAGGCGATATGACCGCTGCCGGCATGTGGTCTATGGATCTCTATTTTGAATCGGCTGCGACGATCCTGTCTCTCGTTACGATCGGCAAGTATCTTGAGGCACGATCAAAAGGAAAAACCACCGAGGCGGTCAGAAAACTCATCGACCTTGCCCCGAAAACGGCAACCGTCCTCCGAAGCGGCGTCGAGGTCGTCATCCCCGCCGAACAGGTGGAGGTCGGCGACTTAATCGTGGTCAGACCCGGTGCCGGCATCCCGGTCGACGGCACGATAACGGAAGGTTCTGCTCCGATCGATATGTCTGCCTTGACTGGCGAAAGTATCCCTGTTGTAAAAAATCCAGGAGACTCTGTCTCAGCAGGAACGATCTCGCTCGGCAGTTTCACGTTCCGTGCGGAAAAGGTCGGCGAGGACACGACACTCGCGGCGATCGTTGAACTCGTCCAGAATGCCAATGCATCCAAGGCGCCTATCGGAAAACTCGCCGACAAAGTGAGCGGGATATTCGTACCGCTGGTCATGTCCATCGCCGTTCTTTCGGGAGCGGTCTGGCTGCTTCTCGGCGAGCCGTTCACGTTTGCGCTTTCCATCGCGATATCGGTCCTCGTTATTTCATGTCCGTGTGCTCTTGGACTGGCGACCCCTGTAGCGATAATGGTTGCGACCGGGAAAGCGGCATCACTCGGTATTCTGATAAAATCTGCGGAATCTCTCGAGACTGCTGGTCGTGCCGACACGATCCTTCTGGATAAAACGGGGACGGTCACTATCGGAAAACCCGAGGTCACCGATGTCATCACGCTCTCCGGCACCAGAGAAGATCTTCTCGCGGTCGCCGCATCGGTCGAATCCGCATCGGAACACCCTCTCTCGAAAGCGGTCATCACCTATGCCGAGGAGAATGGGATCACCTTTGTCAAAGCTCAGGACTTCTCCGCGGTCCCGGGTCGGGGCGTCTCCGCTTCGATAAACGGGAAGATCTGTTATGCCGGAAACGCCGCGTTCATGGAAGAGAACGGGATCCCGCTCACTCCGGCGAGCGTCAACGGGACCCCGCTCTACTTTGCGAGCGGAAACGAACTGCTCGGCATCATCTCTGTTGCCGATAAGATCCGTCCGACCTCTAAAGCTGCCGTTGCCGGACTGCAGGCTCTCGGTCTGGATGTCGTGCTTTTGACCGGAGATACCCATACGGTTGCCGATTCTATTGCCCGGCAGCTGTCGATCAAAAACGTCATCGCTGAAGTGATGCCTGCAGAAAAAGAAGGTCAGGTCAGAACGCTGCAGGAGGCAGGTCATCATGTCATCATGGTGGGTGACGGGATCAATGACTCCCCTTCTCTTGCGAGGGCCGATGTTGGTATCGCGATCGGTGCGGGTTCTGACATCGCTCTTGAATCAGCTGACTTCGTCTTAATGAAAAGTGATCCCTGGGACATTGTCTCGGCGATCCGTCTGAGCCGCGCCACGCTTCGAAACATTAAGGAGAATCTCTTCTGGGCATTTATCTACAACACGATCGGGATCCCCCTTGCTGCCGGTGTCTTTTTTGTGCCGTTCGGCTGGAAACTCTCTCCCGGGTTTGCCGCTCTTGCGATGAGTCTGTCTTCCGTATGTGTCGTATTAAATGCTCTAAGGCTCAGATTTTTTACATCTGAGATGCCAACAACTTCAAATGAGGAAACCATGAAAAAAGTACTTACTATTGACGGGATGATGTGCGATCACTGCAAAATGACTGTTGAAAAAGTTCTCTCGCGGATCCCCGGCGTCGTCTCCGCACGTGTGGATCTCAAGGCAAAAACCGCCACGGTAGAACTTTCCGGAAATGTTTCCGACGAAGAGTTTACTCGGGTGATTTCCAAGTCAGGTTATACGATTCTGTCTATTAACTGATAAAATCCCCAAAAATATTTACGTTTCTATTATATGTTCCAGAGCAAATAATACTATTAGATTTTTTTACCGCTTGATCGGAGGATACTTATTTGACATTAAACTACTCTGAAGATAACAAACGTTCGCTGTATGAAGGACTTCTTTACGGCTTCAACCGGGCGGGTGAGAGTTCACCTGCAGCTGCATATTATGGTAGACACATTTCATTCAAACAGTTCATGGATGAAGTCCATGCCATCGCAGCGGCTCTGGTAAAACACGGTGTAAAAAAAGGAGATTATGTCACCATTTTCCTCCCGAACATTCCCCAGGGAGTTCTCGCAATCTATGCTGTCAACCGGATAGGCGCAATATGCAATATGGTCCATCCCTTGTCTCCGCAGGAAGATATCGACTATGCGATAAAACTCACGGAAAGTAACGTGGTTCTTGCCTGCGAGGTGAATGAAGGGTTCCTCTCCGGAAAAAACATCGAGGTCATCCGCTGCAGAACCTCCGGCTACTTCCCCTCGACCCCCAAAGGATTCGTTCTGGACAAAGGATTCCGGTTTGTGATGCGCAAATATCCAAAAGTACAGAACGTTGCAAAGATCACTCTTTGGGACGATCTCGTTGCTGAAGGAAAGAAGCTGATCAAAGAAGGTTTCCAGCTCCCGGCTGATGACGTGAAGCCGGATGATACCGCGGTGATCATGTACACCGGCGGAACAACGGGTGATTCAAAAGGCGTCATGCTCTCGAATTATGCGGTCAACTCCATGTCTATCCAGCTCTTAATCGACATTGGTGACGGAAAAACCGATGTGGGTGACGGGTTCCTTGCGATCCTTCCGATATTCCATGCTTTTGGACTTGCCGTATCGGTCCATGCACCGCTTATCTCGGGTATGAAAGTGGTTCTTGTTCCCAGATTCGATCCGAAAGGATGTGCCCAGCAGATCTTTTCCGAGGATGTTTTGTTCCTTCCGGGAGTGCCGGCGCTTTTTGAACGCATGTATCCCTACTTTGAGCAGAGAGATCTCTCCAGGATGAAACTCATGGTCAGCGGAGGCGACCGCGTCTCCGAAGAGCTTGCAAATAAGTATAATGTTCTCCTGAAAAAGTCCAAAGCTGATATCCTGTTCAGGACCGGATACGGGCTGACAGAGGCATGCGGTGCCTGTTCTCTTGTTGCAAATGAATATGAAAAACTTCCAACAGGCTGCGTCGGGACCCCGGTCACCGGCACAAAAGTCTGCGTCGTAAAACCCGGTACGACCGAACTCGTTCCCGACGGTGTTGAAGGCGAACTGTGTTTCCTTGGTCCTTCGGTCATGAAAGGATACTACAAGAACGAAGATGCCACAAAGGATGTTCTCCGCCTCCACGATGACGGAAATGTCTGGCTTCACACAGGAGATCTCGTTGTGATCCGGAAGGACGGGAACATATGTTTCCGTTCCCGGCATAAGAGACTCGTGAAGGTGAATGGGTATAATGTGTATCCGACCCTTATCGAGGAAGCGATGCAGAACCATCCGGATATCAAACAGGTCTGCGCCGTTGCGACCCCCTGGAAGCTGGACCGGAAGATCAAACTGTTTGTTGTTCCGGAAAAGCCGCTCGGCACCTTTGATGCGGCCGAAGAGGAAAAGCTCCTGATCGAATACGCCAAAGAGCAGATGAACCGCTGGAGTGTTCCGGTCAAAGTGGAATTTGTGGCCGATCTTCCGATGACGAAGTTCAACAAGATCGACTACCGTCTGTTGGAGAAACAGGAACTTTCCCGGGCGAACGAAAAAAAGCAGGCCGAGTAATATCATGGCACGTCCTGTATATAGAAACGATGCAAAAACGGAACTGGAATACTCTGACGAGACGAAACAGTCTTTGTATTCCATGCTCACCTATGGTGTGGAACATGCAGGCCGTGAGGCCGTGGCTATTCAATATTTCGATAACAGGATCACGTACGGGGAACTGTATGATCTTGTCAACAGATGTGCTGCAGGCTTTCTTGAACACGGCGTACAAAAAGGAGACTTTGTCACCATTTTTCTCCCGAATATCCCGCAGTGCGTCATTGCAGTGTACGCTCTCAACAGGATCGGTGCGATATGCAATATGGTCCACCCTCTCTCGACCCTGTCGGAGCTGGAGAACGCAGTCAAACTCACGCAGAGTAAACTCATCCTCACCTTTGAGCTGAACGAAGGTCTGGCGGCCGGCTTCGATGTCGATATCATCCGATGCAGAACGCCGGGATACTTCCCGCCGGGTCCGAAGGGATTTGTGATGAAGACCGTGTACACCCACTCGGTCCGGAAATCGCCGAAGGCATCGTCTCGCGTCACCGAATGGACGGATCTTCTGGCCGCCGGAGAAAAGCGGCTCCAGACAAAGCCGCTCCCTCCCTCTGATGTGAAAGCAGATGACACGGCTGTCATTATGTACACCGGCGGGACGACCGGACCCGCGAAAGGCGTGATGATCTCGAACTGGTCGGTGAATTATGTCACGACGCGTCTTCTTCTCGAGAACGTCACGCACACCGCCCATATCGGGGACGGATTTCTCGCGATCCTTCCGCTCTTCCATGCATTCGGGCTTGCGGTCTGTATCCAGGCCCCGCTTTCGTCGGGAATGCGGGTCATGCTCTCTCCCCGGTTCAACGATAAGGAGTGCAGCAGTCTTCTTCTGAAAGAGAAGGTCGCCTATGTGATCGGCGTTCCCGCGATGTACGAGCGGATGTATCCGTATCTGAAAGATCACGACCTATCGTTCATGAAGCACGTGGTCTGCGGAGGCGACTGGGTGAGTCATGATCTCGCTTACCGGTATAATGAGATCCTCGGAAAGGACAAGGGGGGTGCGGAGTTCCGTCCGGGCTACGGGCTGACCGAGGCCTGCGGAACCTGTTCTCTTACGCGAAATCAGTATCATGCTTTTCCGGAAGGGTGTGTCGGGATCCCGGTCGAAGGAACAGACATCTGTCTCGTGAAGCCCGGGACATGCGAGCCAGTCCCGGATGGCGAAGAAGGAGAGCTGTGCATCCTGAGTCCTTCGCTGATGAAAGGCTATTATAAAAATCCCGAGGCGACGGATGATGTCCTCAAACGCCATCCGGACGGCAAACTCTGGCTCCATACGGGAGACATATTCGCCATCGGCGAAGAGGGCAATCTCTGTTTCAGATCCCGCATCAAACGTCTGGTCAAGGTCAACGGATATAATGTCTATCCTCCTCTGATCGAAGCGGCGATGGAAGGCTGTCCGATCGTCGCAAAAGCCTGCGCTGTCGGATTTAAGTGGCGGGATGACCGGCGGATCAAACTCTATGTGACGCTTAAGCGGAAGATGGATCATGCTGACGCAGAAAAGGAGATCCTTTCCTATGCAAACGAACACCTGAATCACTGGAGTGTTCCAAAAGCTGTCGTCATTCTTGATGAGATGCCGATGACGAAAATGAATAAACTCGATTATATGGCTCTGCAGGACAGAGAATAATCACTCCTTTTTTTACATAACGGGTCTGTCCGTCTTTCACAAAAATCCTTTCTTCTCTCAGTAGGGACATTTATGCCGTTGAAAAATCACCCGGATTTCCGGGCATATTTTTGTGTGACCGCCAGCTATAATATGGTACCCTCCATATAGTAATGGTTCATGTCAGCCCGCATATACAGAAATGATTCCATCACCAATTTGGAGTATTCGGATGAGACGAAACGGTCTCTCTATACCATGCTCACCTATGGTGGGACCCATGCAGGACCAGAAGCGACCGCGATTCAGTATTATAATAATCATATAAGCTATGCAAGTCTGATGGAGCAGGTACATGCCTGTGCAGCAGGACTGCTCCGTCACGGTGTGAAAAAAGGGGACTTTGTCACCATTTTTCTGCCGAATATCCCTCAAAGTGTGATCGCAGTTTATGCAATAAACAGAATCGGCGCGATCTGCAATCTCGTTCACCCGTTGTCGACCAAGGATGAGCTTCGGTATGCGGTGGAACTTACCGAGTCCAGGATCGTTTTGACCTTCGAACTCAACGAGGAACACTGTTCCGATCTCGATGTCGAAGTCATCCGCTGTAAAACGCCGGCATACTTCCCTGCAAATATCAAAGGCAGGATCATGAAGACGGTGTACAACCACAAGGTCCGTCATGCCAAAAAAACCACGGGTAAAGCCAGTGAATGGGATGAACTTCTTGCGGAAGGCCGTGAATCCCTGAAAATCACGCATCTCCCGCCGCACGATGTACGGCCCGAGGACACGTCCGTGATCATGTACACCGGAGGAACGACCGGTCCCTCAAAAGGTGTGATGCTTTCCAATGCCGCGGAAAATTATCTTGCGACCGAGCTTATTTCTGACTATGTTCAAGGTACTTCTCACATCGGTGACGGGTTCCTCGCCGTCCTGCCGATCTTCCATGCGTTTGGTCTGACCGTCTGTATCCACACGCCGCTTGCATCAGGCATGCGGGTGATCCTTTGTCCGAGATTCGATGCAAAAGAGTGCGCCAGTCTCGTTGTCAAAGAAAAAATGGCATTCCTCTGCGGTGTTCCTGCGATGTATGAACGGATGTATCCGTATCTCAAAGGGAAGGATCTCTCCTGTATCAAACATCTGGTCTGCGGCGGCGACCGGGTCACCCTCGATCTCGCGTACCGCTATAATGATATTCTCGGCAGAGAAAACGGCGGTGCAGAATTCCGTCCAGGCTACGGTCTGACCGAAGCCGGCGGGGCATGTGTGATTACTGACGTTCATTATACCTCTTTATCAGAGGGCGGCGTGGGTGTTCCGTTCAAAGGAACTGAGATCTGTGTTGTGGCTCCAGGCACGACGGATGTTCTTCCAAACACTGAGGAAGGAGAACTGTGTATGATCGGGCCTGCCATCATGACCGGATACTATAATAATCCGGAAGAGACCGCGTCGGTCCTTCGTATGCATGCAGATGGCCGTGTCTGGCTCCACACCGGGGACATCGTTTCCATCGGGGAAGGGAACAACATCAATTTCCGCTGCAGGTATAAGCGACTGGTCAAAGTTAACGGCTACAATGTCTATCCGCTCATGATCGAGGCCGTCATGGAAAAATGCCCTGTCATCTCCCAGTCATGCGCTATGGGGATTCCGTGGAAGACCGACACGCGGATCAAACTCTATGTGACGCTGAAACATAAGATGGATCCTGAGACCGCAATAAAAGACATCATCTCCTTTGCCAAAGCGAATCTGAATCACTGGAGCGTTCCTGTCTCGGTATCTATCCTGGATAAAATGCCTCTTACGAAAATGAATAAAACAGATTATAAAGCACTGGAAAAGCAGGAATAGCTTTTCTTCGGTGTTTTTATTGAGAAAAAAAATTATTTTTTGATTGAGTTCTTTATTAATGTCAGTCCGGCTGTTGTGAGGTATGCAACAAAAATCAGGAATGCCGCTACATATCCGTAGGCTGCCGGAAGGACATGCGGTAAAGCGAGAAGCAGAACGGCAAACAAAATGATTGCCGAGACGCCGATAATCACATCGAGTATCCAATCTTTCATACATGTACATTGTGCGTCGTGACTCTTATCCCTTTTCATATCCAATACATATGCATGGAAAAAACCGAGGCGCTAACGCTTCTCAAGCAGCACGTCGTCTCTCCTTCCCTTCTTGGTCACTGTCTCTCCACGGCAGCGGTTATGAAAGGTCTGGCCGCCGAGTTGGGACAAGACGCAGTTGTATGGGAAACGATAGGCATCCTTCATGACATCGATTTTGAGGAGATACACGAAGATATGGAGAAACACGGGATCGCCGGGTATGAGATCCTCCGTGACGCAGGAATCGGCGAGGAGATCGCTCTCCCGATAAAACGTCATAACCACCTGCTGTTTGGATCTGACTACACAACACCTGTTGAAATCTGTCTTCAGGTCGCAGACAGCGTGTCCGGGTTGATCGTTGCCTGCGCATATGTCAAAGGGGGAAATATCTCTGATGTCTCGGTAAAGACGGTCACCAAGAAATATAAGGCCCCCTCGTTTGCCGCCGGATGCGACAGAAACAGGATCGCGCTTGGCGACGCTCTGATACCCCGTGAACGAATGTATGAGATCGCTATTTCCGAGATCGCGGCGATAAAAGATGAACTGGGGCTGATGTAATGTCTGCAGCTGCCCAGTCATCCGTTCTCCGTGATCTCCAGAAAGCTCACGGAAAGCTGCTCGATGTCTCCCGGTATATCATTCCCCGGGACGATCTTGCAATTGCCTGTACAACGGTCAATGCCGTCGATCATAAAGGGGTCGCTATCGCGCGCGGAACGAGTATCGGGTTTGGTGTTGATGAACCGATCGTCCGGACACTTCTCACGATCCGGCGCTTTGATCCAAGCATTCGTTCAGCTGCATGTATCAGGTATGAAGATGATATCCTTCAAACCACGATCGAAACACTCCGCGACGTTGAGACGTATGAGCCGGAAAAGTATCCGCCGGGTATTTCGACCATGGACTGGGGTATTGCTTCCGTGTGCAGGAAAGGCGTGCCGCTCGCGATCGCCTGTCCGGAATCCGCCCGCGGTCCAGGCAGGATCTACGTGCTTGGCACCACGCCGGACGAGGTAGCAAACAGAATACTTATCATATCTCAACGTCTTACATATATAGACATCTGAGGAATACTCATGGGAATCAAGCCAAGTTATATCAAATCAATGGGCATTGCCCTTCTCGAACAGCACGGAAAAAGCTTCAACGGCAACTTTGACGACAACAAGAAAGTTGTTACTGAAATCACGACCATTGAGAGCAAAATGATCCGCAACCGGGTCGCAGGCTACGTCACCCGCAAGGTCAACACGACCCCCGCCCGCCGGTAACGTATCCGGCCCAATATCTTTTTCCTGCGTTTTTTCGCATCTGCCGCGTACGTATGCGTGCAGATTTTCAGCTATCTTCTCCCAAATTGATTGTATCCAGTATTCTCAAAATAGGCGGGAAGGGGCGGATCCAAGCTGATTTTGAGGTTATTGAAGGTATCTGTTCACAGCTGGAACACAGCTCCGTGACCCGGACAGACCATCCATCGTTTTCCCTGCATCAGATCATATGCCGCATAACGTTCTGCCGCCGCCTTCTTTGAATCTTCGTTGACGCTTCCGCCGGCAAGTATGGCCGGATATCTGTTGGAAATCATCTGTTCGGGCGTGAAACTGTCGGGATTTATCAGAATATCTCCGGTGAATATCAGACCGCGTTCTTTCTCCAGAAAGATCATCGAACCTTCGACATGGCCGCCAAACCCCTCATATACCGTAAAGGTAAGACCCGCAGCGTTCAGCCCGCCGATAGGAGACAGCGGAATCGAGTGATCGGGTTTGACCGAATCTATAAGCCTGACGTTTTCTAAGGAAGGCGTTTTATAGCCGGTCATCATGACCACCATGTCGTAAAACGGCGCCCGATCCTGCTTTTTGACCCGGTAGTTTGGAACCCCGGTCTTTTCCCGCATGAAGTTCTCCATGCTTGTGGCATTCAGATACACGCAGTCGAAAAGATCCATCGCTCCCATGTGATCCATATCGATATGAGTGATCAGAAGTTCGGTCTTCTTTTCAGAAATTTCCGGGTAGAGCGAGAGCACCGTTTTTTTCAGATCTTCGGCATAACAGGGAAAACCGCTGTCGATCATCAGAAATCCGTCAGGTGTCTTCAGGATATAGGTGTTGCTTCCGCACGGCGGTTCGATGCGGGTGATCTCGATCCCGCCAAGCGTGTGTTCGTATATCTCTGGAATATACCCGTTTCCTCTGCTTTCTGCAATATGATCTGCATATCCGCAGATCGCTGAAACTATTTTATCAGGATCATCCCTGCCGTGATATTCAATGACCTTTCCGGCATTGTTTACAAAACGACGTTTTTCTTCATCCGTAAAGGAAAACAGACCGGCTATTTTATCAGCTTTGTCGGCGGGGAACAGATTATTCATTGTTTACAGTAAAGGGTCGGGAGATAATATGAATATTATTGTTAGAAAATACGGGCTGTCTTCGGATCAAACATCAATGTATCCGCAGTCGAACTGATCGCCATACTCATATAGAACCGTTTACTGATGTAAGAAAGATTCACAGGTCAGCTGTGGCAAAACAGATAAAAAAGAAAAAGAGATTCGGGTAAGAAGACCCCGGATCGTTCCGGCAGTCCCTGAGGTTCTCCCGGTCTTTTGGAAATTCGCATTACACTTCTGCTGCATGTGCAGCGGCAAGTTTTGCGGCTTTCGCAGCAGACTTTCCCTTTGTTCTTTTCATTCGGAACAGCTCTTCGCGTTCCATTTCATCGAGCCGCATCTTGATAAAATTGCGGGCCTCGATCAACTCCGGAATAACTTTGAATTCCAGGGCATTCACACGGCGCTTTGTACTTTCGATCTCATCTAAGAGACGCTTCATAGTCGTCTCCAGTTCAGCGGAGAGAATGATACACTCCACTAACTCCTCGAATGCATCAGCAGCCTCGTCGATCGCGGCGGATGTTCCAAGAACACCGTAACCGCGGTTCGTAAGAGACTTCTTCACACTCTGGGATTCGATCTTTGGTACAACTACTCCCATAATGTTCTTGCTTTTGAGGTCGATCACCGGGTTTTCGGATGCCGAAAACGCCGCTGATTTGACTCCGATACTTCCGTCCACAGTTTCTGCGATCGCAATCATTTTCTGTGCACGTTCGTACTTCTCCGCAAGTTGATTTTTGAGATCTTTAGCTTCCGCTAACACCTTGAAGAATTCAAGGATAAGTCCGTCGCGCTTCATTTTCAGAAGCTTATACCCACGTTCCGAGAGTTTGATACGCTTTTTCAGGGCGATCAGTTCGGATCTGGTAGGCTTCACGTTCAGCGCCATGACTTAATCACTTCCTGTAGTTCGGGTGATAGGTCTTGATGAGGTCACGGTCGATACGCTTCTCAAGTTCGCTCTCCGGGAGCTGGGTGAACATACCCCATCCAACATCAAGTGTCTGAGCGATGGTTCTGTCCTCGTCGGATCCCTGACGGACGAACTTGTTCTCGAATGCATCGGCGAACTCTAAGAATTTCTGGTCACGCTCTGAGAGTGCGTCTTTTCCGACAATGGCCACTAAGCCGCGGAGATCGACACCTTCTGCGTAACCGGAATACATCATATCAGAGACCTTCTTGTGGTCATCACGGGTCATGCCCTTTCCGATACCGAGGTTCATCAGACGGGACAGGGACGGCAGAACGTTGATCGGCGGATAGATACCCTTACGGTGTAACTCCGGGGAAATAACGATCTGACCTTCCGTGATGTATCCGGTAAGATCGGGGATCGGGTGGGTGATATCGTCACCGGGCATGGTCAGGATCGGGATCTGGGTCACGGATCCTTTCAGGCCCTTGATGATACCTGCACGCTCGTAGATGGATGCAAGATCGGTATACATGTAACCCGGATATCCGCGGCGGCCTGGAACTTCTTCACGGGCAGCGCCAATCTGACGAAGCGCTTCACAGTAGTTTGTCATATCGGTCAGGATAACCAGTACGTGGTAACCAAGCTCGTATGCGAGGTACTCGGCGGTGGTGAGTGCGAGACGCGGGGTGACCGTACGCTCGACGGCGGGGTCGTCAGCGAGGTTCAGGAACACGACTGCACGCTCGAGTGCACCGGTTCTCTCGAAGTCTGCCATGAAGTAGTTTGCTTCTTCACGGGTGATACCCATTGCAGCGAAAACTACGGCGAACTCGTCGGATGATCCGGGCACTTTTGCCTGACGGGCGATCTGAAGGGCGATCTCGTTGTGCGGTAAACCGGCAGACGAGAAGATCGGGAGCTTCTGACCGCGGACAAGGGTGTTGGTTCCGTCGATGGTGGAGATACCGGTCTGGATGAAATCCCTCGGCGTTCCGCGTGCGTACGGGTTGATAGCTGCTCCGTTGATGTCGAGACGTTTGTCGGGGACGATCGCCGGTCCGCCGTCGATGGGCTTTCCACCGCCGGACAGGATACGTCCGAGCATGGTCTTTGAGACGGGCATCTTGAAGGTTTCACCAAGGAACCTGACACCGGTGTCGCGTCCAAGACCGGTCGTGGTCTCGAAACACTGGACAACGACGAGATCTTCGGAGGTATCAAGGACCTGTCCGCGTTTCATCGTGCCGTCGGCAAGAACAAGGCTGACCTGCTCTTCGTAGCTGACCGGCTCTGTCTTCTCGACGAAAAGCAGTGGTCCGGCAACTTTAGAGACTGTCTTATATTCTTTCATGATTATGCCCTCAGTGCCTTGAATTCTGCTTCCATGCCTGCGTAGATCTTGTCGAGGACCGGTTTGTAGTCCTTGGCAAACTTGACCTGCGGCATTTCGTTCTTTGCTTTGACTGCAAGGATCTGCGACGGCGGGATGCCGGCTGCCTGGGCGGCATATGCAAGGTCTGCATAGGCTCTGATCATCTTGAACATGTCAAGCTGCTTGGGCAGATCACAGTAGGTGTCGACCGGATCGAAACCGTTCTGCTGCAGGAAAAGTTCCCGCATCATTCTGGCGACTTCGATGGTGATCTGTTCGGTTTCGGGCAGTGCGTCGGATCCGACCAGCTGCACGATCTCCTGCAGTTCTGCTTCCTTCTGCAGAACTTCCATGAACCAGGACCGGAGTTTGTTCCAGTCGGGTGAGACCTTCTCGTCGTAGTAATCATTCAGCTGAGCCATGTACAGAGAGTAGGACTGCAGCCAGTTGATTGCCGGGAAGTGGCGACGGCGGGAGAGGTTTGCATCAAGTGCCCAGAAGACTTTGACGATACGAAGCGTGTTCTGCGTAACCGGTTCGGAGAAATCTCCGCCTGCAGGCGAAACTGCGCCGATAACGGAAACAGAGCCTGATCCGCCTGCGAGCGGCTCGACAAGTCCTGCACGCTCGTAGAACTCGGAGAGTCTGGACGACAGGTATGCCGGGTATCCTTCTTCTCCGGGCATCTCTTCAAGACGTGAACAGATCTCACGCATTGCTTCTGCCCACCGGGAGGTGGAGTCTGCCATCAATGCAACGTCGTAGCCCATATCACGGAAGTACTCTGCAAGAGTGATACCGGTGTATACGGATGCTTCACGGGCTGCCACAGGCATGTTGGAAGTGTTTGCGATGAGAATCGTTCTCTCCATCAGAGAGTTTCCGGTTTTCGGGTCCTGGAGTTCGGGGAACTCGGTCAGAACTTCGGTCATCTCGTTACCGCGTTCACCGCAGCCGATATAGACCACGATTTCTGCGTCGGACCATTTTGCCAGCTGCTGCTGGGTAACGGTCTTTCCGGATCCGAATGGTCCGGGGATAGCTGCTGTTCCGCCTTTTGCGATTGGGAAGAGTCCGTCAAGGATTCTCTGTCCAGTCAGAAGGGGGATGCTCGGGCTGTGTTTTTCCACGTAAGGACGCGGGACACGGACCGGCCATTTCTGCATCATCGGGAAGGATTCACCGGAGTCGAGTTCGATAACGATCTCATCAACGGTGAAGTCTCCTGCATTGATCTTGGTGACCTTGCCGCCCTTTGCGAGTGGCGGGACCATGATTTTGTGCACGATACTGCGTGTTTCCTGAACTTCACCGACGATCTGTCCGGGGACAACGGAGTCTCCGACATGAACGACCGGTTTGAAGGTCCATTTCTTCTCATGGTCCAGTCCCGGCGCGGTAACACCGCGTGCAATGAAGTTACCCATCTTCTGGATGAGCACTTCGAGCGGACGCTGGATACCGTCGTAGATACTGGTCAAGAGACCCGGGCCAAGCTCGACTGCGAGCGAAAGACCGGTGTTTATGACGGGCTCACCCGGGCGAATGCCCGTGGTAGATTCATAGACCTGAATAACGGTGTCTGCACCGTCGATCTTGATGACCTCTCCCATCAGTTCCTCGTTTCCGACCTTGACCACATCATACATATGTGCATCAAGATCAACTGCAGTGACGACTGGTCCTGCAATTCTTTTGAGTATTCCTGGTTTGCTAGTTACTTCCACAAATCAACACCCACCGAACGTTTTATACGCTCCCTCAGGGAGAGACCTGCCTCCTGCCCACCGATCGTCACGATGGTCGGTTTGACAGAATTTTCAATGATTACCTGCAGGCGACGCGGGATCTGGTCAAGGTCCGTGCTTTGCAGCACAAGTATTCCGACATTTGTATCTTCAAGTACCTTTGTAATGGTCTCGGTAAGTTTTTCGGGATTTTCGGCAGAGTAGGTCTTTTTGATGCCAGCGAGCTGGAACCCTAAGACGAACTCCTTCTTTCCTATAACTGCGATTTCCATTTACATCACCAGGTACTTTTCGAGAATCTCTGCGTCCAGGCCTGCTTCTTTTCCACGGGCAATGGCACGGAGATTGGATACTTCATACTTCTTTCTTTCGAGATACACGAGAAGCGGCGAGATTGAGAACGGATTGCGTTTCGATACTTTATCCATCTGATTGAGCTGTGTTGCAATCAGAGTGCTTTCGATCGAATAAATCGGTTTCTTTTCCCGCAGTGATTCCAATGCATCAAGGAGTACGGTGACTTTGATCTTCTTTTTCAGCGAATCGACCACTTCATCGGTACTTTCAACACTGCTGAGTCTTTCGAGCTCTTCAGGCTTGAAGGAACCGCCGGGGATCCAGATGTTCTGCTGGGCCGCGTTGTCGCCGCCCTGTGCACGCATTCTGAAAACACTGGTGATGTTTTTGATGTCGATCTCGAACATGACATATTTCAGGAACGGAAGTCCGCCCTTCATACCGCCACGTGCTGCTTTGATCAGCGTTGCATAATAGTACTTGTACAGCTCGTTCTCGATCTTCCCAAAGGAATGTGTCTCGAGTGCCTCGCTGAGCCCTTCACTGAGAATCGCTGACATCTGCTTGATCGGCAGCTGTTCAACGATGCGCTCACTTGAAGATTCAGCAATGAGCCTGTCCAGTGTCGGGGCATCGAGTGCACCGGCCGGAACAAGTACTGCACGGATCTTCCCATCGGAAAATCCGAGTTCTTTACCTCGCAGGATACTCAGAATGTTCTGGATATCCCACTTGTGCAGGTAATCACGGGTAAATCCTTTCATCTCTCCGGGAGCCAGAGCGATTACGCGCTGATACTCCTTTGCAAGGTTCCAGGACATGGCGTTTTCAATGAGATCCACACCTTTAAAGGATGCAGAGAGTTCATCGATTTCGCGTTTGTACTCCAATTCCTCAATGAGTCTTGTGAACTCAGGGAGACCCATGTTCAGCATGCGAAGATATTCTTCCCGGGGGATGAGCTTCGCTTTGCGGACCCGCATGCGGGTTGAGACATAGATATAGGGAGCAATTCCGCTCATTACCTCAGTCATTGTTTACCTCATCCGAACAATATCTCCGATGCATCTTTCAGACTTGCTTCCCAGACTTCACCCATGAAGGTCTGGTATGAGAAGTCAAGTGTGAGCTGACCATCGGCACTTTGTACAACGACACCGCCTGCGATGTCGGTGATTCCTCCAAACGTAAATCCGCTCAGGGTTTTTAAACTGCTTAATGCTTCTTTTGCAGACTTTTCGTCGCGTGCGTTCGTGAAAACGACACCGGCTTTGATCTGCTTGGCAGACTCTTTTAAGAGTTCTCGTACCGCTTTTGCGTGTACTTCTGCCGGAAGATTAGCGATCTCCTCGGCGGCACTGGTGTAGACTTTGTCAAGAAGTTCCTTTTGTGCGTTTAAGAAATCACGTTTCACGACCAAATTGGCGCTGGCGACTTCACGGATCATGATCCGTTCTGCCTGGATCTCAGCGTCTTTTTCGGCTGCGAGACGGATCTCATTTGCACGGAGGTTTGCTTCGTTGACGATCTCTTTTGCCTGTGCCTCTGCTGCGGCTTTGATGCCTGCAGCTTCTCGGTCACCCTTTGCTTTGATTTCGTCTACTACTACCTCAAGTCCCATATCAGACTGCTCCGCTTAGACGAAGATCAAGAGCAGTGCGATAACGAGACCGAAGATAACGACGGTTTCCGGAAGAACGGTGAAGAGTAATGCAAGACCGAACATTCCGCGGTCTTCTGCGGTTGCGCCGACTGCGGCTGCGCCGATACCCATTTCACCAATACCGGTACCGACACCTGCGAGACCTACTGCGAGACCTGCGCCGATTGCGGTGTATCCGGATGCTAATGCCTGTGCTGCTTCTACTGTCATAGATTCGATTGCCATTTTTTATTCCTCAGAGAATTTTCGTTTAAGTCCAAAGGGCTTGTATATGATTCCTCCGCCCTGGTAGAATTTGGTAAAGAATTCGACATAGTGTAAACGAATCGGGTGCAGAGCACCACCAAGTATACCGAGAGCGACGTTAAGTGCGTGACCTAATATGAGAATTATGACACCCACGATAATCAATAGTACACCAACAACATTCAGGTCGCTCATGGCCGGGCTTATGAATAAGTCAAATGCCATGAAATTTACAACCATCGCGATCGCCACGGATGAAAGACCGACTGCAGCAAGACGGCAGAAGGACAGCATGTGGGAAAGCGTGTTTGTTGGGATTTCCATCAGGTCAAGTGGGTTCTCTATTGCGACGAACACACAACCAACGATGATCAGAATTGCACCGATAATTCCGGCAATGGTCGGGATTCCGACTAATGTGGGAAGTGCAATGGGGAACTGGCTGTATTCGTTTAAGTCAGCCACACTGAGAATAAGTACCAGGATGCCCCACAGGATAAAGTTCCATCCAAGCTGAGCAAGGATTGCTTTTGTCCGGTGGCTTCCGGGGTGATCCATTCTGTAGTGATTGATCATTCCGAAGAAACGGCCAACGCTGATGTAAATTACACCAAGAAGGGCTGATATTATCAGCAGTTCGATTACCTGGGGCATCGCATGTTCCATGCCGGCACCAATTGGAAGGTGGCGGGAGAAAATGATCGAGTGCCAGGGAAGACTCATACCAAAGAACTCACTATAGAGCAGTCCGAAGACGCTCGTGGAAATAGCTGCTCCAAGGATGACTATAAAGGCTTTCTTACCCATTTCGCCCATCTTGAGTAAGAACTTCCGAAGGACAAGGGCAAGTGCCAGATAAAGAAGACCGTATCCAAGATCGCCGACGATAAATCCAAAGAGTAAGGGGAACATGATCGCAAGGATAATGGTCGGGTCCAGTTCTTTGTATTTCGGACGGGAATAGAGGTCCATAAATAATTCTGCGGGCTTTGCAAACGATGGATTGTTATACTCCACCGGGATCGCGGTATCCTCAATCTCTGAGGAGTCGACGACCACATAAACGCGTTCACCAGTTGCCTGGTTCAGCGCCGCGGTGACTTTTTCCACTGCGTCGGCCGGGATCCAGCCGTCGATGACGAAAGCTTCGTCAGTGGTTGCAAATCGAAGCGGTGCTTCGGCACGTTCCACATCGCAGGACAGTACTTCGTCGCAAGCGGCGAGTAAGTCTGCGTATTTTGCTTTGAGTTCAACGATCTTTGCGTTGCAGTCTTCGCGGATTTGTGTCTGTTTGTTCAGTTCAACAGTGTATTTTTCCACTGCTGCCTGTACGGTGCCGGATTCAACCGGCAGGGAAACACTCTGGAAGCCTGCATCGGCCATCTGCCTTTCAATATCTGCTGCATTTTTGCTCTCTGCAAAGACGACTATGAAGTTTCCGTCTTTTCCCGCAACAAAATTTTTCTCGTGCGGAACAGAGATCTCAAGGTCATGCTCGATGCTCCCTGCAAAAACAGTCAGAGTCTCGTAACCCCGGTAGAGATCAAGCTCAAGGGGCACTAAGGCAAATGGTTTAAGTTCATTGATACGCTGTTCGCATTCCCGGATACGGGTCTCTGCATTCGATCGCTTTACCGTGAGACTGCTCACTTCTTCATCAATTTTCGGAAGTTCGCTATCTATTGCTGCTCGAATCGTTTCTGCAGGACGCATCTGGACTGTGCTTTGCGTTGACGGGGCGGTCTGAAATACGCTTTCAATGGAGCGTATTTTCAGCAGGTTATTCGAGAGATCGCCGGCATTGCCAAATGGAACGCCGATTTTTACTCCTTCATACCCTTCTTTCCCCTGCTCTACAAAATCGGTGATGTGGAAAATCTGGTGACGATATAATTCGGTCACAACTGACGCCATCTGCTCTTTGCTCGCGGCAATTAACAAATGGGTCATCGGTCTAGGCTGAAACATGCAGTTTCTCCTTGAACCGCTCTACGAATAGCGAAGCTGCCTGCGGGAGCTTTTTGCTTCCTGCGTTGATCAGGTTATCGGCGTCTGCCTTCCCCTGGGTAACGATAGCGGCATGCTTTGCTGTTGCTACATTCCGTGCATCTAAAAGTCTCTGCTTTTTGTAATCCTCGGCAATGGTTGCTGCCTTGGCAATCAGGTTGTCAGCTTCGAGTTTTGCGTTTGCAAGCGTCTGCTCGGCGGCGCTCTCAGCTGCGGTGATTGTGGATTTACTTTTTGCTTCGGTTTCTTTAATGCTTTTCAGAACCTCAGTTTTCATCCAACCCTCCTCTCACGGCATATATTATTTGGTAACGGATATGTTTATACTTACGTTATTTACCCGGGCTTGCTGCAGTCTGAACATCCATCTATGGTGAACATACCATATGACCGGCGGAAAAATGCCCGGGTGTCCGGCTTTGGCAAACAATATCTAGAAATAGATTGCACTCCGAAAGTTTACCATGAATAAGCCGGGGAGAACAACTGTTTCAGTTTTGATCTCAGCTCTTTTGGTCGTCGGTATCATGCTGACGGCTGGGTGTGTGGGTCTGGTGAATCCGACGCCAAGTGAGGTCATGATCCGCGGAAATCTGATTTTTGTCGACCCGGGATATGTTGACGGGTCGTTTATCTGGAAACTTCTGCTGGACCCAAACGGATATGAACCGGAGATGATTGCTGCGGCGGATGAATATCTGATCATACAAAACCCGCTTATCGAGCTTGGAGCGGGAATCGGCGCACTTTCAGCATATATGAACGATAAGCTGACGATGCCGGTGAATCAGATCTCGGTCGAGCCGAACCCCTATCTGATCCCTTCGCTGGAGAAAACCAAACAGATGAACGATCTCGGCGTGACGTTTGTCCAGAAGGCGATCGGTTACGGATCGGCGAAGGTCGCGGTATCCGTGACCTCGGATATCACGAATAACCGTATCGTCAAGTCAAACGGTGCGATCGTGAAATCTGTGGATGTGGAGGCAACAACGGTGCGAAAACTTGCTGAAGACGCAGGGTTCCTGTCGAATATATCACTTGTAATGAATATTGTGGGGTATGAGCATGCCGTTGTCCAGTATGAGGCGGAGTTCCTGAGCCGGAACGTGAGCACGGTCATCTCGGCGGTATATGCCGACGGAAAGAACACACCGGATTCATTTGCGGAAAAGATGAAGCTGCTTGGCTTTGCGGAAAAGAGCCGGGAGGCTGCAGCCGGAAACGGATATGTGGTGATGGTCTTCGCGAAATAGATTTGACCCTCTTTTTTTTGAGAATCGCTCACGCGGAAAGTTTTGCTTTGAAGAATACGATCATTAAAAAAGAAACGACGCACCGGTCGGGATTCGAACCCGAGTCATAGGCTCCGGAGGCCCATAGGATATCCTGACTACCCTATCGGTGCACATGCATTAGATTGAACGCCTTACTATATTACACGTGAGAGTATTTATACCTGGGGTGAAAGGATCCTTTTCAGATCGGAAACGCTTTCGGCAATGATATCGGCTCCGGCGTTTTCCAGCTCCTCTTTCGTGCCGTAGCCGAACAATACGCCGATCGAATCGATGTTAGCGTATTTCGCGCCGAGGATGTCGTGCATCCGGTCCCCGACCATGACGGTGTGTTCCCTATCGGTTATTTCGCAGCGTTCCAGGACGGAGAGGACGATCTCGCCTTTGTACGTTATCGTGTTTTCCAGATCGCTGCCGGCAATGCAGGTAAAATATTTCGCGATCCCAAAGTGTTCCAAGACGGTCTCTGCAAACTGCTCGACCTTTGCTGTTGCGACCATCAGGTTTTTGCCGTTAGCTTTGAGGGATATCAGCAGGTCTTCGATCCCCGGAAAGACGCTGTTTTCAAACATGCCTTTTGCCCGGTAGTATTCGCGGTAATACTCAACGGCGATCTTCGCTTCATCGCGGGAAAGACCGTAAAACTCCTGAAATGATTCGATGAGGGGCGGCCCGATGAACTTGAGCAGCTTGCTCCTGTCCGGCACGGGGATGCCGTATTTTTCGAGCGCATACATGACGGAGTTGGTTATGCCGAGAGCCGGGTCGGTGAGTGTTCCGTCGAGATCGAAGACGATATTGGTGTAGGTTTTCATACCGGGATTTTTATTTTTTCTGCTGATACTGATGCCAGATCCTGCATGCTCCTTCGTGGGAGACCATGCACGGACCGACCGGGACCCGCGGTGTGCAGGCTTTGCCGAAGAGTTTGCAGTCCGAGGGGTCGGCGAGACCTCGAAGGACCCGATCACAAATACAGCCGTCCTTTTTGGTGATCTTTTCATAGACCAGGTCGAACTTTTTCTGGGCGTCGAAGGCTTCGAACTCGGGCTTCAGGGCAAGACCCGATTCGGGGATGACCGGGAATCCGCGCCATTCGACGTCGGATGGGGTGAAGACCTCTTTCATGAGGTTCTGGGCTTTGACGTTTCCTTCGTAGGTCACAACACGGGGGTAGGCGTTCTCGACTTTTGCTTCGCCGTTTTTGATCTGCTCGGCAAGCATCAGAAGGCTGAGGAGAATGTCTTCGGGTTCGAATCCGGCGACCACCTGCGGGACCTTGAACTGTTCATACTCATGGTATCCCATGACGGCGCAGACATGGCCCGGGAGAATGAATCCGTGGAGGTCTGCTTCGCCTTGTTCCATGAGCCATTTCATTGCGGGAGGGACGAGCCGGTGAGAGACGAGGATGCTGAAGTTCTCGGACGGGTTGGTGATGAGGGTCGCGGCGACGGTCGGGACGGTGGTTTCGAATCCGACGGAGATGAACACGACTTCCTTTTCCGGGTTCTGGCGTGCGATCTCGACTGCTTTGGTTATTCCCTGGACGATCCTGACATCGCCGTCCACATGTTCGAGGGAGGTTTTGGATCCGGGGACCCGGAGGAGGTCTCCGTAGGTGCAGACGATGCAGCCCCGCTCGGCAAGTTCGCATGCAGCATCGATCTCTCCCTGAGGGGTGATGCAGACCGGGCAGCCGGGTCCCATCACGATTTTCATCTGGGGAGGAAGGACGGATCTTACGCCGTATTTGGCGATGGCGGCTTCATGGGTGCCGCAGACGTGCATGATCCTGATGTCTGTATCCACTACCTCGGAGAGTTTTTTTGCAATATCCGTGCCGAGCGTCATATGTATGTATATTGCACGTCACTCCAGATAATCACATCTTTTTGAGTTGCGGGCTGCCCCGAAGGGGCGGCCGACCTTAGCGGAAGCGGGGTGACGACTTTGTCGTCGCCCTCAGCTGAGCAAGTTTTCGAAGGAAACTTGCGACCAAGTCGATAGACTTGCGAGTGGGATTGGATTCTTTGGGTGGTACCACTCATCACACCAAATTCACGAAATCCACACGAAAACACGAAACCAAAATACCCCCCCAAAAAAAGAACAAGAGCAGAGAAGATCCCTGCAGTATATGAGAGGCTGATGACCTCGTTCCCGGTAACGACAGACTCCTTCCCGAATACCCTGCATACTCCATCTTCTTCATCTATGATCCGGATCAGGCCCGTCATGCCTTACAGCAGTTCTTTCAGATACCCATACCCCTCCTTTTCCATCTCCTCATAGGGGATAAAGCGCAGCGCAGCACTGTTAATACAAAAGCGCGTTCCCGTCGGCGACTCCCGGTCATTCGAAAACACATGCCCGAGATGCGAATTTCCCGCCCTGCTCTTCACCTCGATCCTTTTCATCCCAAACGACCGGTCTTCCCGTGAAACGATCGCATTGCTGTCGATACTCTTCGAAAAAGCCGGCCACCCGCAGGAACTCCGATACTTGTCCGATGAAGTGAACAACGGCTCGCCCGTCACCACATCGACATAGACCCCCTTCTCATCATGATCCCAGAACGCATTCTGAAAAGCCGGTTCCGTCTCTCCCTTCTGTGTTACCCCAAACGCCGTCTTATCCACCATCTCTGCGATCTTTTCAGGCTTCGGGCGCGGATATCGTCCCGGATCCACGACCATCCGGTTTGCCTCCTCAAACGCCGTCCTGCCGATATGGCAGTATCCGCCCGGGTTTTTCTCCAGATACCGCTGATGATACTCCTCCGCTTCATAAAACGACTGCAGCGGTCCGATCTCCACCTTAAACGCCGGGTGCCGCTCCCTCTCGATCTCCGCGATCCGCATAACAGTGTTTTTCGATGCCTCGTCGGCAAAATAGATCCCGGTCTGATACTGGGTCCCATGATCGTTTCCCTGCCTGTTCTCCACTGTTGGATCGATCACGCGGAAAAACGCAAACAGCAGAGCGTCCAGACTCACCTTCGCCGGATCATACTCCACGCGGACGGTCTCCCGGTAGCCGGATCTTCCGGATGATACCGTCTCATAATCCGGGATCACGCCGGTCTTACCGTTCGCATACCCGGCAGTCGTCCTGATCACGCCGGGGATCGAACGCATAAGCTTCTCCATCCCCCAGAAACAACCGCCCGCAAGATAGATCACCAAGATCCCTTCCCCGGGCAGATATGTCGGTTCGTTTTTCTGCACCATAGCTGCCTCTGATATGTATGAGTATTTTCCCGGTCTGTATATATAACTCTATAAACCGGCAGGAATCGGCAAAAACATCAGCCTGCCCGCCGCCCCGCAACATACTTTAGCTTTCCCCGCAGATACTCATACAATGATAGAACTGCAGTCATCTCCCAAAGTTTACGCCGGGTGGACCGAACGGAGCTGCACACCGGACGAGACCCTCAGGCGGATCGAACAGCATGTTCCGGAAGCCGGAATCACCCGCGTTGCTGACATCACTGATCTCGACCGGATCGGGATCCCGGTATACTCATGCATCCGCCCGACCGCAGCCGACGGGGCGATCTCCGTATACAATGGAAAAGGCGGGACACCCGCCGAGGCACGCGTCGCCGGGATCATGGAAGGGATCGAACGCTACTCGGCGGAAGCGATCCCCCGTGACATCGCAAATCTCTCCTACAGCAATATCCGGAAAACCGAGACTTCGGTCGATCCAAAAGACCTGATCCTCCCCAATTCGACAGACCCGAATCTGGAGATCCCCTGGGTCGACGGATGGGACATAACCAATAACGAACCGGTCAAACTCCCGCTTTGCGCCGTCATCCATCCCAATCCGTTCAGTTATCCCACTCTGTTTCGAACCAGTTCAAACGGGATCGCGTCGGGAAACACTTTGGAAGAGGCGATCTTTTATGCGCTCACCGAAGTGATCGAGCGGGATGCCTGGTCTCTGGTTGAGACGACCAGAAACACCGGTCCAAAACTCACTGATCTTCCGCAAAAAGCGGCCGATATGCTCGCAAAATTCACTGCCGCCGGAGTCGAGGTGACCCTCAGAGACATCACCTCCGACGTCGGGATCCCAACGATCGCCGCCGTTTCCGATGATATCGAACTCAAAGATCCCCGGCTTCTCACCATCGGCATGGGGACCCACACCAACCCGGAGATCGCCATGATCCGGGCATTATCCGAAGTTGCCCAGAGCCGGGCGACCCAGATCCACGGAGCACGCGAGGATGCGACCATTGCCCAGTTCCGCGAGATGATGGGCTATGACCGGGTCAAACGGATGAACGCCTACTGGTTCAAAGGCGACGAGTATAGATCCGCATCCGAGCTTTTGGACAACTCCTCCGGTGACTTCAAGACCGACATCGAGCTGATCGTGAAAAATCTTGCCGCCGTCGGGCTTGACCGGGTCATCGTCTGTGACCTCACGGATCCTGAACTCAAGATCCCGGTCGTCAGAGTCGTTGTTCCGGGACTTGAGTGTTATACCATCGACAACGAACGCAGAGGACAGAGGTGCGTGGACATTGAACGTCGTCGTCTTCATCGGTCCTAGTCTGGATCAGGCGTCTGCCAAATCCATCCTCCCTGACGCGGTCTTTTTACCCCCGGTAAAACGCGGCGACGCTTCTGCTGCGGCAGAGAAAGCGGATATCATGGTCATCATCGACGGCGTCTTTTTCCAGGACGAGGCTGTCGGCCACCGGGAGATTCTCGGCGTGATACGTTCCGGCGTCAAAGTCTTTGGCTCCTCGTCGATGGGGGCGCTTCGCGCATCCGAACTGGATACTCTCGGAATGACCGGTATTGGCAAGATCTATCAGCAGTACAGATCCGGTGAGATCATCGCCGATGACGAGGTAGGACTCGTCTATGATGCGGAAACAGGCATCGCGCTCTCCGAACCCATGGTCAATATGCGGGCGAGTTTTTCCAAAGCCTGCCATGACGGGATCATCACAGACGACGAGGCGACAGCTCTCCTTTCCGCCTGCAAAAAGATCTATTATCCCGACCGGACCTACCGGCGGGTCATCAAAGACGCTCTCGTCAGTGACGAAACCAAAACCCGGCTTACCTCCTGGCTCAAAGAGCATTCCGTTGATCAGAAACGGCTCGATGCGGTCGAGTGCCTGAAAACCGTGAGGGATATGCTGTGAACGAACGCTACGTCAGGCAGGTGCCTCTCCTCGGAGAAGCGGGTCAGAAGAAACTGCACGACACAACGGTGTTCATCGCCGGAGCGGGAGGGCTCGGTTCGCCGGCTTCTCTGTACCTTGCCGCCGCGGGGATCGGTTCGATCCGGATCTGTGATCTGGACGTCATCGAGCTCTCCAATATGAACCGGCAGATCCTCCACACCGAAGAACGGATCGGGGCCTCCAAAGCAGAATCCGCGAAAATGACCCTTGAGTCCCTGAATCCCGAGTGCCGCGTCACGGCCCTCTCTGAAAAGATCGACGAGGCTTCCGTTCGCAGGCTGATAGGAAATGCCGACATCATCGTTGACTGTATGGATAATTTTTCCGCACGGTTCGCTTTGAACAAAGCGGCCCTGGATCTTGGTCTTCCTCTGATGCATGGCGCCGTTTCCGGATTCACCGGTCAGGCGACTCTTGTCGTTCCCGGAAAGACGCCGTGTCTTTCGTGCATATTTCAGAATGCGAAAACCACGGCAAAAACGCCTGTGATCGGCGCTGCAGCCGGTGTTATCGGCAGTATCGAAGCTGCTGAGGTCATCAAGCATCTCACGGGTATCGGCAGCACGCTTGCCGGCAGACTGCTGCTCTATGACGGAGCGCAGAACTCCATGGAGGTCTTTACCGTGAAAAAGAGTCCCCGCTGTCCTGTGTGCACAACCTTATAGCCTCTCGGGAAAAACATGTAGGACATGATACTGGAAACATTTCACCGGTCACAGACCGATAAGTTCCTTGGAGGCGTCTGCGGCGGGGTCGCAGAATATCTGGATGCCCCGACCTGGCTCGTACGGCTTATCTGGGTCGTTGTCACGCTCATTCCCTATCTGACGATCCCAAGCATCCTGATCTATATCCTGATGTGGATCTTCGTCCCGCTCGGGCCAAAAGCCCTTGACCCGAATACCGTCGACGCCGAGTTCAAAGTTAAGGAATAATCATGCATCCGCCGGAGGATCCGCAGGATCTGACCGATCCCCCGTTTTATCTGCCCCAGTTTGAAGAGGCATACCAATACATAATCAGGGAGTATTCTGTTGCTCCGCGGGATATCGGGATCTTTATTCCCTGTGCAGTGCGAAAACCCTATAGTTCGAGCCCCAGCCATAAGCTGTTTCATTCCGTATTTGATGACGTGTTTTTGGATAAGTCGAAGTATCATGTCGTGATCTTCGGCACATGCGGGACGGTTCCTGCGGAACTTGAACTGATGTATCCGTTTGCCCATTATCATTATATGCTCGGCAATGTGAAGGATCAGAAGATCAAGGATGACTTTCTCAGGATCGAGACGGGACGTATCGCCGGCTATCTGGAGAAGACGAAGGATACCTATACCTTCCGGATAGCCTACTGCATAGGGCTTTTCAGAAAAGCTATGGAGGCTGCCGTTCATCAGACCGGCATTCCTGTGGAGATCTATCCGACAAATCCTATGATCGACAAGCTTTACGATGCGGACTGTCCGTTTCCGGAAGGGAGTCTTTCCATGCAGGAGTATCTGCATGAGTTCAGAGTTGCCCTGACTGAGATGAGGGACAGGAAGATATGACGTTTCGGGAGGTCGCGGCCGTCAGACTGGATGAGAAGAAATCGAAGTTTTACGCTCATCTGTATGAGATTGATTCGGTCGATGATGTTGCCGCGATCCGCGAGATCCATGAAAAGCTGTATAAAAAGGCAGCCCATCACTGTTATGCGGCAGCCTTTGGGACGTTTCTGGACAGCCGTGCGGACGGGGAGGTCGGCTCTCCGGGCCGCGTGCTTGCCGAGATCCTGGAACGGCACGGTCTTTCGAGTCATGTTCTGATCGTTTCACGGCTTTTCGGCGGGATCAAGCTTGGTCCTGCCGGCGTGGCGCGGGCGTTTCGTGAAGCGGGAAACGGTGTCGTGACGGAGTATGAGGAGAGAAGAAAGGCATTATAATCCTGCGGCGATAAGTAATGGATTATGAGTGAGAGATTATGTCCGCTGCTGAAGGAGGCCTGTGTTCTGGGTTCCTGTCAGTGGTGGGATCCAGAGTGGAAGGATTGTACGATGAATGTTATGGTGCGCTATCTCCGGGCGCAGGATGTCAGAGCTACGTTCGAACACAATGTTCCGGCTGAGTTCCTTGAAGGGAAACGGACCTGAACGTATACTTTTTTTGAGAGTTGTCAGTTTTTTGGCGGAGAGAGATATGCAAAAAAAGATTATCTCTCTTTTTCCTGAATAAACGCAACGATCTCATCCAGATTCTCCGCCCTGACAAAGTCCCCGCCGATCCGGAGGGCATCGATCATCTCTCTCTCGCCTTCGTTCTTCGGTCCGGCTTTCTCCAC
Organism: Methanocorpusculum sp. GPch4; assembly: GCF_012062385.1. Lineage (NCBI taxonomy): Archaea > Methanobacteriati > Methanobacteriota > Methanomicrobia > Methanomicrobiales > Methanocorpusculaceae > Methanocorpusculum > Methanocorpusculum sp. GPch4. Next base: position 96,306 of record NZ_SIJA01000076.1, read on the forward strand.
CGTTTTGGCCACCATGTTCAGGATCTTGCGTTTGATCATGCTGAGTTTTTCTAGAGCTACCCCTCCCTGCAGGAAAAAGAGCTGGATATCGGTGATCTTGTTGTTCTCCCTCAGCTGGGGGATCGTGGTCTCATCAGGAGACATGATTCCCACCGCGGCGGCTCCCTGCACGGAAAAGAGTTTCGCGGCTTTCGCATACCCGCTGACTTTCCCTGCGCAGATCCACCCGAGGAAAAAGATCTCCTCTCCTTTCTGAAGTTCGTTCTTCGCCGTTTCTAACGGGAATGCCGGAATGCCGGTCTTTTCGCTCAGCATTACTGCATACTTCTGCGTAAATCCTGTGTTTGATTCGTAAACGATAGCTTTCATGTTTTCTCCTCCGTCTTCCGATGCTTTTTGACAACTGCCGGCATCGGCGTGCGGATCATACAATAGATGTAGATATGCTGTCTGAAAAGTTTATTTTTGTGATGGCTCTGCCGCCGTTGATTTGGGACTGCCCGATATTTCAGAACTCAAAGAGCGTCTTCTGCTGCCTGATATCTCTGAGCAGACCCATTTTTTGGATCCAGAAACTGGTCCCGAGTTTTTGCGAGGCCGAAGTCAGCGCCTCTTGAAGTGTTCCCACCCGGTCAGCAGGCGAAGAAAGCGATGCATGGGCGGCTTCTCTGATGACCCATGTCCCAAGAGGAGCCCAGTACTCACCGGAAATGTCCCGGATACACAAGACCCGTGCACATCTCCCGATGCTTTTCAGATACTCGAGAACAGCAAGTCTTGCCGAATAATAGGCTCCCGCGATTGGAGAATACTTCGGTTTGCTGAGCCCCTTCTCCCCGTCAACGACTATGGTCTCCTCGTCCCCGGACCAGAGAGAATGTTTCTGCCAGCGTTCGAGCATCTCGAACCTCCAGTCGTTTGACGGGATGAGAATGAAGCAAATCGTATTTCCATACAGGGTCCCGGAGAACACCTGATACTCGGGGAGAGCCGGCATTTTTATGACCTCGCGCTTGATCGAGGTGGAGATCATGTCGTCTGTGGCAGTAATCGCCCAGCGGGTGGGGACAACGCGGCGTTTCACCCCGAGAAGGCCGGCTGTCAGGAGGTTTGTGATCTTGTAGACATCCGTCCCATTCTCAAACATGATCCGTGCCGCCTCGGTTGCCTTGAGATCGGTATCCGAGGTACATCGGTCAACGATCCGGGAAACCGAGGCATTGTCGATGACATCCAGTTTTTTCATCGCACCCGACATGCCGACCGGGGTGACGGTCCCGTCAAAGTTTATATCGAACGAGACCGGTTTTTCAAACGCCACCTCGACGTCCAGCGGCCTGGCCGAAAGGGCGATCTCCTGAACTTTGCCGATGTTTGGGATCTTTACATCCAGATCGGATCCTCCCCGGATCGTTCTGGAACGAACGGAAACGATATCATCGATGGAGAATCCCTGTCTGACCCAGTCAAGAGGGTTGTCGGAATCGTTGATCATAAGGGGGCCGCCGACGACCCGCGGATAGCCGTAACTGCCGACGAAAACCGAAGGAGACGCTCCCATATATTCAGAAACGGGTTGTGTGTCTTTCAGTGCATGGAAACGCCGCGTGATCGGGCAGCTTGGCAGACCACAGAGTCCTTTTCCTTTGCATACGGCACACTGGGAGGGCATGATATCAGGTAGATATTGGTGCGTGAGGGATTAGGGTTTTGTGTCCGGGCTGCGGGGGGTATACTGAGGATTCAGCGTTTCCAGAAAGATCTGTTTTGGGATGCACGAAGGAACTCTTCCAGGGTAGCTATCTGATCCCAGAGAGTATGCACCTGGGTTTTCAGTTCTGCAACTTCTGCAGAGACGGAAGAGACCGCGTCAAGGATCGCAGTGGTATCGGCCTCGGATCTTTCCCGGAACGCAGAAAGCCGGTGTTCCATTGCGGCAATGCTTGTCTGGGCGGATCGAACGGCAAGAATGAGTTCCTCTTCCGTCTCGGAACGCGGAATCGGTTTTGGCGCCTCTTTTTTCGGTTCGGTCTGGATATCCACCCCCATCTTTTTCATATCTTCTATTGCCCGCTCCATCAGGGATTTCCCTCCGCGGATCGCCGGGACGATCACCTCTTTTGGGAGTCCCTGGGCCTGAAGATCGGCGATCTTTCTGAACCGGTCTACGGTATTGTCTTCGTAGACGCTGACTTTTCCGATTTTCCTGCAGGGGAGGATCTCTTCATACTCTTTTGCTATTGTCCGGCAGGTCTGTTCGTCGATGCCGAGAATTGCTGAGATCTCTGCGATTTTTTTTGTATTTTCCGCCATACTGCTCTTCTTTGATTCTATTGCACCGATATAATAAAAGGTTTGGCACTCGCGGTATTTCAAATGGTACTTACGCGGTGTGGGTGTGGTCCTAATTTAGGAAGGAGGTTGTTGGGTGTGGACAGATGAGATAAAAACCAACCGCGAATCGGCGCGGTTGGTTTTTCTCTTGTGTCAAAACGAATCCCTTGCTCGAAATCGAAGTGCATCTCATACGTACGTCAGTTTATTTCGGTCAAGATCACAACACCGCATAAGTCCTATCAAAAAGAAAAAATGAATGATCAGTTCGTCACTTCAGCAATGAATTTTTTGAACAGAAGACCTTCAATGAAAGCAACGATCCCGCCGAGGATAAGGAAGATCCCTAAGAGAACGACCAAAACTTCGGCACCGATCCCCGGCTGAAGCAGAAAGATCAGTCCGACGAGAAGGCCGAGAACACCTAAAATAAAGGTCAGAACACGGATACCTGCCGAAAGTCCCTGACTGAAGGCAAGGATGATATCGGTCAGGCCGGAGAGAAGGGCGATAATTCCTACACAGATCGTGCCGAACGTGATCATAAATGCAGGGTTCAAAAACGAATATCCTGCAATAATGATACCTATGACACCAAGCACGATCATCCACCAGGTCGTCTTCGGCTCGCCGAATGCGGCAAATCCGGAAAACAATGCTGCGATCGAAACGAACAGCAGGAAAAATGCGACCAGATAGGCGCCGAGATTCAGGGCAGAGAACGGAAACACGAGACAGAACACTCCAAACAGAACAAATATGACCGCTTTAAGGATCTGAATCTTCCAGGCATTTGGCCTGAGTTCCTGCTCAATGATTACAACACTTGTCATACTGACATACTGTCACATAACAGATGATAAAGATATCCGAAAAAAAGAAGACTGTCTATCTCCACGCCCTCTGCATCGCGATAAACTTCTGCTGGGAACTCAGTTCGCCGGGTCTCCGCTCAGGCGGGTGATATCTCCCGTACGCATCCAGCGTATGCCCCTTTACCGGATCGTCGATGAACGCAGGGAGTATTTTTTGTATCAGCACCTTTTTGATCCGTTTATCCAGGATCGGACAGAGGATCTCGATACGCCGGTGCAGATTCCTCGGCATCATATCCGGACTGCCGATAAACACCTCCGGATCCCCGCCGTTTTCAAAGTAATACACCCTCGCATGTTCCAGAAATCTGCTGACAACCGAGATCACACTGATCGTCTCCGAGAGCTTTTCGACCCCCGGCCGAAGCATACATACTCCTCTGACCGCCAGATCGATCCTGACACCCTTTTCTGAGGCGGCATACAGCGCATTGATGATGTCCCGATCCGTGAGCGAGTTCATCTTCATGATGATGCGCCCGTTCGTCCCGGAAATCTCCGCTTCCCGTTCGATCCTGCGGATGATCTCCTGGTCCATCGAGTTCGGGCTTATGATCAGCCGGCGGTAGACCGGGGAAGAGAACGTGCCGGCCAGCATCGCAAACATTGCCGCGGCATCCGTGCAGATCTCCTCATTTGCTGTGAATATGGCCATATCCGCGTAGATCTTTGCGGTATTTGCATTGTAGTTCCCGGTGGAGATGTTTGCATATCTGACGATCTGTCCATTCTCGATCCTGGTGATCAGACAGCATTTTGCATGGACTTTCACGCCGGGATATCCCATTATGACATTCACTCCCCCTTCTTTGAGTTTCGTCGCCCAGCGGAAGTTGGTCTCTTCATCAAAACTCGCTTTCAGTTCAACAACGGCGGTGACATCTTTTCGGTTTTTTGCCGCTGCCAAAAGCGCATCGATCACCGGAGACTCGGAACCCAGCCGGTAGAGCGTGATCTGGATCTTTACGACCGTAGGATCATCGGCTGCCGCCGACATGAAACGGATCAGCCCGTCGAAACTGTTGTACGGGTTGAACATGAACCGGTCTCTTTTGGCGATCGCGGAAAATACGTTCCCGGACAGGCCGGACGGCAGGGACGCGGTATACGGGGGAAATTTCAGGTTCGGACGTTTTACCGGGAACTCTTTCAGATCGATGAGGCCAAGGGGAGCGGCCATATCATACACGAGTTCCGGGACAAGGGAAAGGGCATCCACGAGAGGGGCCATATAGCCAAACGGCATCGTGTCCAGCGTTTCAAGTCTGCTTGGATACCGTTTCGCCAGCGTTTTCTGCGCATCCATGATGGCGCTGATCAGATCATCGGCATCGTCGCCTTTGAGATCGAGATCCGAATCCCGCGTCAGACGAACCGGCATCACGGCGTACACGGTCTCATCCGGAAACAGTGACAGGATATGTTTTTTCAGCAGATCCTCACGGAATATGAAGGTATTTTTCCGATCGCCGACCGGTACGAATCTACCCTTCTCATCAATGATCCTCTGGACCGGGATGACAGCTCGCCCTTTGTCTGTCTGAACGAGCATGGCAAATCCGTGGAGATACTCGTCATGCTGAATGTCGGAGAACCGGTCTCCCCGGAGAATGGTGAACGACTCCTCCTCGAGCTCCTTTTTGAAGGCTTTTTTCTCCTCATCGGTGCACTCCGCATACCGGAGGAAAAATATCCCCTCCGCAGCGAGTTTTGGGACCAGATCATTGTTCCACACCTCGGCCATATGGCGCATCAGAACGATGACGCGTGAGTAGATCATCTCCAGCTGGGTGCTGCTGCCGATCACTTCGCTGAATTCATCAGCCGAGTAGGTGGCGCCTTTCTGATACGCAGGCACCCGGACCATAAAAAATTCATCCAGATTTCCTGCCACGATCCCGAGAAAGGTCACCCGTTCAAGGAGGGGATTGTCGGTATTTTCCGCTTCGAATAATACTCGTTCATTGAATTTGAGCCAGGAAAGCTCACGGTTGAAATATCGTCCCGACTCTTTTGGAAACCGCGTGGCTTTTCTTACATACCTGTTTTTCCGGGTTTTTCCGGGTTTATGTATACTTCCCATATTCTGTATTTCCGTTTTACAATGATAGTCTGAATACTATTTAATTATTTATCTGCGGGCAGAAAATAGTAAGGTACTCATGGACGCACAAACCGCCGGATCACTGAAGCTTCTGAAAAATCTCTCCATTTTTACCGAAACCTACGGGTGTACCTATAATGCAGGGGATACCGAGAAGCTTATGGAGATCGCGAGAAGTCAGGGATGTGTTCCTGCTTTGTCGGCAGATCAGGCGGACGCGGTTTTGATCAATACCTGCGTGGTGATCGGGAGGACCGAGCAGCACATGTATGAACGTCTGGATTGTTATGCAGAAAAACTCCTGTTTGTTACCGGATGTCTGCCTCCGGTCGCAAAAGAGGTTCTCGAAACCAGGTATCCTCACATCCATATCATCGATCCGGATCATATCCACGCCTGCTATATGGAGGTCGCAACGGCGCATTCCGGAACAAATGGTGTTCTCCAGATCGCCCGGGGATGTAATGGTCATTGTACCTACTGCATAACCCGGCTCGCGCGGGGAAAACTGGTGAGTTTTCCGGCAGAGGATATTCTCCGGCAGGCCGAAAGCATCATCAAAGCGGGAGCGTCCGAGATCCAGCTGACCGCTCAGGACACCTCTTCCTGGGGGATGGACCGAAACGACGGGCAGAGACTTCCCGATCTCCTCAGGGCGCTTTGTAAGCTCCCGGGTCATTTTATGATCAGGATCGGGATGGCAAATCCTGATACGCTCCTGCCGCTTCTCGATGATTTTCTTGAAGCTCTGCAGGATCCGAAGATCTTTTTGTTTCTGCACATACCGGTTCAGTCCGGGTCTGACCCTGTCCTCAGACTGATGGGGCGCCGCTATACCTCTGCCCAGTATGAAGAGATCTGTACAAGGGCCCGGGAAGCGTTTCCCGATATCCGGATAAGCACGGATTATATCGCCGGATTTTCCGGTGAGACGGATGAAGATGCGGCGGCGTCTGTGGAACAGATCCGGCGGACAAAACCCGGGAAGGTGAATATTACTCGCTTTTCCGTGCGGCAAAACACGCCTGCCGCAAAGATGAAAAAGATCCCGGAACAGATAAAAAAACAGCGTTCGCGGGAGCTTACCACGGCGGCAAACTCGGTGTATGATGCCAATAATGCAGAGATGATCGGCCGTATTCTCAAGGCAGTCGTGACAGAAGTGGTGAAATTGGGCAGTGTCACGGCGCGCGATCGGACCTATCAGAACATCGTGGTTATGCAGGATATCCCGATCGGAACAGAGATCCGGGTAAAAATAACCGGACACCGGCGTCATTATCTGATCGGGGAGCTGATCTGATCCGAAAAAGACGGTCCTCTTTTTTTATTCGTTATACGCCGCGGGATATCCCGGATATACTGCCTGAAGAGAAGCGTATGCGCTAATTAGTTCTGCTTTCTAAAACAAGAGAAAAATAATGACGCGGGGTTCCGCATCATGTATTGATGTTAATGTAAAAAAATTGATGAGAAATGTTAACGCTTTGCTTTTGCTTTTGCGCCCATCATCGATTTCTTCGAGCGGCGGATCCGGTGGCGGATACGCTGATCTGCGATCTTCGGCCCGCGTCCGCGTCCGCGTCCCTGCTGCGGATTGTTTGCCATGCGGCTCTCAATCTTGGAGACGATGCTTGCTCTCTTGAATCTCTGATTCGGTCCGGGCTTTTTGACCTCTCCCTCTTTCTGCGGGACAAGGCGAATCTGACCGTTGACACCTTTTACCTGGTGCCAGTTGATACTTCCTGTCTTACCCATATTGAACTCCGTATTTTGTTAGTGCCCCATTCACTTAAACATATCTCTATGCTTCACCTGTATAACCTCAGATGATCCGGCCAAGTTCCTCATCCAGTACTTCGGAAACGACTTTCCCGTCGATCCTTCCCCTGACCTCCTTCATGATTACGCCCATGACCGGGCCCAGAGCCGCTTTCCCGCGGGTGCGGATGAACTCCACACGGTCGTTCACGATACCATGTACCAGATCCTGAAGCTCTTCGCGGGAGAATGCGGGAGCGACCCGCGATACCGCATCGGAGACTGACATTCCTTTGGCGCATGCCGTGAGAATATCTAAAACAGCCTCTTTAGCGGCGTTTCCGGCCTCGACCGTCTTCATGACGGCAATGATCGCGTCATCGGATAAAGCGTCGGAGGAGATGCCCGCTCGTGACAGCTCTTTAAGAGAGGCAAGGATCGTTCGTGCGGCAAACACCGGCCGGATCCCTTCGGATACTGCGCGCTCGAACAGCGGAAGTTCTTCAGAGAACGCCATCTGCCGTGCCATACCGGGGTCGAGTCCGTATTCGGCGACAAACCGCTCTGCTTTCACCGTCAAAAGCTCAGGGGCTGCAATGCTCTCCCAGTACTCTTTGGTAACGGGGACCGGGAGAATATCAGTTTCCGGATACATTCGCGCAGCGCCCGGAAGCGGACGCATGTAGGCGGTCGAACCTCCTTCCAGCATCTTTCTGGTCTCTTCGGGAACACCTTCGAACGCCATCTTCGCCCGGCGGATGATCATCTGCATGGCGCACCGGCATTTCTGTTCCGTAGATGCAACGATAACGACGGCGTCCTCAGGTCCGGCGCCGAGGGTCTCTTTCAGAACATGGACCTCCTCCTCGGTCACGCCGTAGGCCGGCAGTTCGTCCGTATGGAAAAGTCCGCCCACCCCGCATTTCTTGGCGTAATCAGACATCTCCGAGCCCAGACGGCGATCCGGCTGGATCTCCAGACCGACAAGGCCGTTAAATCCGTGGAGCACGGTTCCAAGGATCACGCGTGCTTTCTTCAGGACCTGGGACTGGGTCCTGGCAAAAACAGAGGTGACATCATACACTTCTCCGTTCACCAGTGCATTTCTTGCCTGGAGTTCATCCCGGATCGCAAGCAGCGAGAGCTGCCTCTGGACCTCGCGGCGGACGACCTCAGCGATAAGATCTAGCTCCTGGACGCCTTTTATCTCCACTCGTGCGCCGTCTCTGATCGAGACATTGACATCCTGCCGGATCGTGCCGATCCCGCGCTTGACCCGGCCGGTCGAACGCAGCGTCATCCCGATATACTGGGCGATGTCATGGACCTCTTCCGGGGTCTTCATGCAGGGAGAGGTGGTGATCTCGATGAGCGGGATTCCCAGTCTGTCGACAGAGAAAATCGTGTCTTCGACACGCTGACATGCCTCCTCTTCTACCGCGACCGTTTCCACCCTGCAGGCGTGCTCGATCGCTCCGTTCAGCGCGACCAGGGCAGTTCTCTGGAAACCGCTGGTCGCCGAGCCGTCCACGATCATCTTGCGCATCGTATGGATCTCCGGAAGGGGCGTCATCTCAAACATCTTGGCGATCGTCAAAACGATGTCCAGCGCATCCGGGTTGAGGGGTGCGGGCGGCTCTTCATCGATCTCGACAAGACCGGTGGTATCATACGTGTAATATGTGAAAAGACGCTGGTTCATCAGCTCTTCCTTTGCCGCCCGGTCAACGTCCCCCATCTCAGATACGGCGACACGCAGATATCTGCTGACCTCGCCTGTGTGTTCCGCCGAGTCACGGATGACCGTCGGCGAGTGGCAGAACAGCTTTTCTTTCGTGTTCAGCTGCTGGTGGATCTCAAGTCCTGCTTTCAGACCGACTGCTTCATAATCCATTATGCATACCTCCAAAGATCATATTCAAGTTCACCCTTGAGGTTTGTCCTGATCAGACGGAGGATATCCTCTTTTCGCGTTGCATTTCCAAGCACCCACATCAGTTTCACGAGTGCGACCTCGGGAAGCATGCTTCCTCCTTCGATGACGCCGGCATCCAGAAGATCACGGCCGGTCTCATACACGCGGTCACAAACGCTTCCCGCCTGACACTGGGACGTCATGATGATGGTAGTTCCTGACGCCGTAAGACCGGCGATCCGGCTGATACAGTCTGTTCCCACATGTCCAAGACCCGTTCCTGCGATCACGAGACCTTTGTAACCTTTGAAGGCGTCAAAGACTGCCGGATCCATGCCTGGATAATACTGCAGGAGACCGCAGGACGGTTCAAGATTATTCGCGAGGCGGAGCTCCTTTGTTCCGCGAAGGACCGCATCTTTTGCAGGAACGACCGTTCCGTCGGGATAACTCACTTCTCCGACAGGACCACGTCCGATGCTTTGGAACGCGTCACGGCGTGAGGTGTGATTTTTGCGGACCCGGGTCGCCCGGTGAAGAGCACAGGTCGTATCGCTCTCGTTCGCATGCATACAGACAACGACCTCTCCCATCTGACTGACGGCCGCTTTCGCCGAGCAGATCGCATTCATCGCATTATCACTGCTTGGACGGTCGGCGCTCCTCTGCGCCCCGACAAACACGACCGGAACGGGAGTGTCCAGCATAAAGGAAACCGCCGCCGCGCTGTAGAGCATCGTGTCTGTACCATGGGTGATGATGATCCCCTCTGACCCGTGCAGGATCTCGTCATGGATCGTTCCGGCAAGCTCCTGCCACATGGCAGGATTCATGTTTTCAGAAAGGACCTGAAACGGCTGAAGGGTGTGATACCGTGCGATCCCTGCAAGTTCAGGGATGCTGCGGAGTATGTCCTCGGCTGTAAATCTGGAGGAAACGGCCCCGGTCCGGTAATCGACGGTGCTTGCGATCGTTCCGCCGGTCGATATTATTGAAAGAAGCGGCAGAGCCGGATCCTGTTTTATCGGCAGCACGCGGGGTTTTTCTGCAGGGACCGTCTGTTCTTTTGTGGAGCAGAGGGAGGTCGGGACACAGATATTGTATCCGCTTGAAAGTTTTACGATCGCATTCTCACCGGAACGGTTGATATAAATACCGTCCATCTCGACTCCCGCAAATCTTACGGTTACCGGATCACTGTTGTTCAGACTCATAAATCTAGCTCCTGTATGGCTGTTTTCATTTTTTCATCCGCATCTCTGAGCTGATCCTGCAGGATATCGGCGGTCACCTGATCCTGGACCAGCCGGATGTCTGCCACTTTTACGGCTTTTTTCATCATCTTCGGATTCGGCGAACCGAAACTCTGCTTCTGCCGGAGGATCGTTGCCGGATGAAGGACTTTTTTGATGGTTTCTTCGGTCAGTCCCTTCTCTTTCAGCGAGATCGACGCAAGATCTTTTGCCGCGGCATCCACGACGTCGAGCTCGAGAGATCCGAGTTTCACGGCGCGTCCGACGATGTTGTGTGCGGTCCTGAACGGGATGCCGTACTCGCGGACAAGGAAATCAGCAAGCTCGGTGGCGGTCGTATTGCCGGCCGAAGCCTGCTTTTTCATCACAGGCACATTGAACTCTGCAGTAGAAATGATTTCTGCCAGAAGGGGCAGAGACATATTCGTCTGACGGAAGGCGTTCCAGAGATGCGGGTTCAGATCCTGCAGATCGCGGTTGTAGCTCATGGGAAGCGATTTGATCAGCGTGAGGGCTGCTGTCAGTTCTCCGATCACGGCGGCGCTTTTTGCCCGCATGATCTCGAGCGTGTCAGGATTTTTCTTCTGGGGCATGATGCTGCTTGTCGAACAGTAAGCGTCATTCAGATCAACGAATCTGACAAATGACGTTGACCAGAGGATCAGCTCTTCACAGATGCGGCTGATGTTCGTCATCAGGATCGCAAGCGAACTGAGTGTTTCTGCGATGAAGTCACGATTCGCCACGGCATCCATACTGTTTTCCATAGGGTTTGCAAATCCGAGATACGCGGCAGTGAGATTTCTGTCGATAGCAAAACCCGTTCCGGCAAAGGCGGCCGATCCAAGAGGGGAGATGTTGACACGCGTGTAGGCATCGAAGAGACGGGCAGTGTCACGGGCAAAGAGGCTTTCGTAGGCCAGAAGGTAATGAGCCAGCGTTGTCGGCTGAGCATGCTGAAGATGCGTAAAACCCGGCATTATTGTGGTCGTATGCTCCTCTGCGCGGGAGATCAGAGACTGACGCAGCTCAAACAAGGCGGTCAGCGTGTCGATGAGGAGTTCACGGGTCCGCATGCGAAGACAGGTCGCAACCTCGTCATTTCTGCTCCTGCCAAGATGCATCCGCCCGCCCGCATCAGAACCCGCATCAGCCATGAGCTGAGCTTCGATCCCGGCATGGATATCCTCGCGGGTCATATCGAATACATCGGCAGGAAGACCGTTTTCCATATAGCCCAGCAGCGTCGTGAGCAGTTTTTTTGCAGATACTGCATCGATCAGATCCTGTTTTCTAAGCATCAGGATATGCGCGATATCAACCCGGATATCGCTGTCCGCTATCTCTCGGTCAGCTTCCATTGAGGAAAGATACTGTTCTACCAGGGCAGAACGTCCGCCTTCCAGTCTTCCGTTACGAATCTGATCTTTTGCCATGTAAACTCTAAACCTGTGTAATTATTTGGTTCGGAGGAGTTAAAATGGTTGAGTGCATGCAGTAAGAAAAGCTGCCGCACAGTTTTTTCATCAGAAGAAATATCAGCTCATCTCGATTTGAGAGAAAAAAGAGGAAGGGATCATGAGAAAAGCTCTGCATGATCCGCTCTGCTGTATGCGTCCAGAATAGTTTTCTCAGATTCGCTCGAACGATCCTACACGCAGGGTCCCTTTCGGGTTTCTGTGCGCCATATCACCTTTGAAAACCGTGAGTCTGTGTCCCTTTTCGGTTATGTGACCTGTCTGTACAAATGTTGGAAGGAAATCCGTAACATGGCCGTAGATCGTCGCTTCTCCGTCGAACATATCTCCGCAGGGCATCAGACAGTCTCCTTCGATCAGGAGTTTGCCGCCCTTCATATTACCTCCGGCATGGATGCCGGCATTTCCTTTTACGTGGACCAGGCCGCCAAACAGACACTCGGCGCAGTAGTCACCGACGTTTCCCTCAACAAAGATCTGGCCGCCTCTGACACCTTTTCTTCCGCCCCGATACCCGGAGCCGCAGTAGTTACCGGCATTTCCATGACAGATGATCTTTCCGCCAAGCATTTCACGACCAAGCCAGTGTCCGGCATCACCCATGATCTCGATCGTGCCGCCGCTCATAAAATCCCCGCAGTGCATCCCGATGTCCCCTTCGACAATGATCTTCCCGTCGGTCATGTATTCACCGATACGTTTGACCTGATGACAGTCACCGACCAGAATGATCTCGGTCGCCGAAGGGCCGGCTGCCTCCCCGTCAACTCTGATGTAGAAGACATCCTTGAGCAGCTTCTGCTCATTTCCCACATAAACCGGCACGTCGATCCTCTTTGACAGGATCTCAGGGCTGATCGATTCTGCTTCGATCGGCAGAAATGGATCGATCTCCTCGCGTAAGATCAGGGTTATCCGTCTCATAATCGCGTCTCCGTCTCGATCTTCACACTGCCTGAAAGATAGAACTTCTCATCGACCGCATAATTTTCCATGCGTATCGAGTAATTGTTCTCAAAGGTTTTGATGAGATCCGGATCTTTCGCCATATCATACTTCTCCGGAACTTTCGGGCTGCACCAGAAGATCCGGTTCTGTTTGTCGGCAAGGATCGTGTCGTCTTTGGATATCAGAACACCAGCTTTCATCGTGTATTTTGTCTGTGCGAACCCTCTGATGACTTCTGCATACTGTTTTGACGGGTCGAGTCTGTCGGGTCTGAACGGATAGACCGCTATATCGGCTTCGGCTCCTGGCCCGAGATGTCCTTTCCCTCTGTCGATAAGACCAAGAGCACGCGCCTGACCCGCCCGGGTCATTACGGCGATCTCTTCGAAGGTCAGCTCACGGTCCAGCGCAGGAAGAACAACCCGGCTTTCGGTCTTTGGGTGGATGGTGGCAAACTCACGGTCACGGTATTCCTTGCTCATCAGAAGTCCGATGATCTCGGGATATTTGACAAACGGCGCTCCGTTCGGGCTGTCGGTCGTCAGCATACACTGCCACGGGTTTTTCACGAGAAGGGCAAGTTCGAGACCGATCGCCCACATGATGCTGTTCACCAGATTTTTCCGCCGGTAGATCACCGGAATGACACCGGATGCGGTCTCCATCTCGACATCATGGTTACTCCATTTGTCCTGATGGAGACGGTACAGGTTGAACTCCATCGGACCGTCCGCCGTCATGGTCGTGGTCCGTCCAAACATCACCTGGCCCATATCGATGGTGATCTGCGGGCGCAGATTCACCATGTTTGCGACCGGTTCGGCCTTCGAACAGAAATCTCCCCATCCGGTCCCGCCGTATGAATGGAACTGGACATGCGTGAGATAGCAGGTCTGCCGTTTTGGGTTCAGATCAGGAACGAGCCCCATCGAGCCGATCGTGCAGGTGAAGTTTCCCGGTTTGCCCAGGTTATTACAGTGGAGGTGGACCGAATGCGGGAGATCCAGCATCTCGTTTGCCTCGATCACGCCTTTGATGTACTCCGCCGAACTGAGGTCGAACTCGGGGATCGGTTTTCGCATGCATTCCACATTTTTTCCCCAGCTCCACATCTCGGCGCCGAGCGGGTTGGTGAGTTTCACGCCGTATCCTTTGACTGCATCCAGACGCCAGGCTATAAGCGCGGCGGCCCGTTTGATATCGCCGGAGGCTACTGCCCGCATCACGCCCCAGTCTCCGTCGAAGAGGGTCAGAATGAGTCCGTCCTGCAGAGGGGTGTTTTTAAATTCTTCGTGCGTGTGGCGGGCTTCCAGCGGGGCCATGGCGCCTTCGGTGAGGGTCGTGTACCCCATCTGGGCATACCGGTAACTGTTCCCGTAGGTTGTCGGGATGCTGTATCCGGAAACGGCCCGCATCCCGTTTCTTCGCGGAGCACGGCCGGCCCGCATATCCTCCGGACTCATATATCGGCCGAAGTTGACCTTTGTTCCGCAGATATGCGTATGGGAATCGATCCCCCCGGGAAGTGTCAGGAATCCTCCGGCGTCAATGATCTCGGCATTTTTCGGCTCCTCGTCAGTGATCCTGCCGTCGGCAACAAAGATATCCATCTTTTCGCCGGATATTTTGTTGACCGGGTCGACGACATAGGCATTTTTGATGATATAGTTCATTTACGCCTCCTCCTGGACCGCAGCCACGTTTCGAATCACATGGATCGCACCGTTTGGACAGGTTTCCATACACACTTTGCATCCTTTGCATCGTTCATTGTGCATGACCTTATTTTTACCATGCTCGACCCGGATGACCCCCTCCTGAGAGTTTGAGGTCCCGCCTGCACTGATCAGCGGATCGAACTCGTGATTTGCGGGGCACGCGGTCGTGCAGTTTCCGCAGCCTGTGCAAAGGTCCGTATTGATTTTTACGATGTATTCATGCGTAAAGACAAGGCCCTGGGCATGTTTTCGTGCCAGAAGATCCCCGCTGGTCAGGACATCTTCCGGACATGCCTCCACGCAGTATCCGCACCGGACACAATGACCCTGCGTGATCTGGGGATTCCACACGCCGTCCGTCTGGACCACATCGATCGCGCCCGGACAGGGGCAGATCATTTTGCAGGCAAGACAGTGGGTGCATTCCTTTCCGGTCAGCTCCGGAAAATCCCGGAAGTAGGATGGTTTTGTCAGGGGCGCTGTCTTTACCGTAAAAAATGCCTTCAGCCAGGAAAGGCGCAGGAACTCATGAACATAGGTAAACAGGGTCATTCTACCGCTCCGCGCAGGCTATACAGGGGTCAGCACTGATGAACGTCGATGTTACATCAGCAGCAGATGCCAGATCTTTCATCATCGCATGGGTCGCCACTTCGATGTTTGGAATAGACGGCGTCTGGATCGAGACAGAAACCACCTGTCCGGCCGCGTCTATCTCGATGTCGTAGGTGAGATCACCCCTTGGCGCTTCGATCGTGTGTTTGATCCTGCCTGCTTTCATCTCTCCGCCGTTGCGGATCTTTCCGGGTTCAAGAGCGGCGACGGCATTTCTGATCAGATTCAGAGACTGGAAGAGTTCGTCGAACCTGAGCATTATCCGGGAAAAGTTGTCACTTTCAGTTCTCGTGATCATATGCCACCCCATCTCCAGATAGAGAGGGTCAGCCTTTCTTGCATCGCGGGGAAGGCCTGCAGCACGGGCAGTCGGGCCGACCACACCCGATGCCTGGGCATCTTGCATGGAAAGGACGCCGATCCCTTTTGACCTGAGACCGATCATCGGTCCGGTCTCAAACATCTTTACAAAGCGTTTGAGTTCCTTCTCCATATGATAGGTGCCTGCAAGGATGGCTGCCGCATTCTCTGCGGACAGATCTTCACGAACTCCCCCGGGAACCACATAGGCCGCCATGATCCGTGTCCCGGTCATGAGTTCGATCGAATCCATCGCGGTCTCACGGAGATTAAGCAGGTACATGCCAAGCGTTTCATGCTCGATCGTGTAGCAGTATGAGTAGTTTGCAAGAAGATGACTCTGGATACGGTCAAGTTCGTTCAAGATCAAGCGGAGGAGTTCTGCCCTTCTTGGAACCGTGATCCCGCTGATCTTTTCCAGAGCTTCAACGATCACCGTATTGTGGACGACAGAACATATCCCGCAGACCCTCTCTGCAAGAAAGATCGTCTCCTGCCAGGGCCGCCCGACCATGATCTTTTCGATCCCTTTCTTTACGTATCCGAGTTCCACTTCGGTGGTCACGACCCGTTCTCCCCGCGTTTCACATTTGATCCTGCAGGGTTCCTTAAAACAGGGATGGACCGGTCCGACTGGCAGGGATACATCAACGACTTTTTTCATTTCTTCTGCCCTCCTTCCTTCTCCTTCTGCGAAACCTCATAATCCCTGAACAGTATGTCTGCCGCGCCGAGGATCGCGGTGATGATCTCCGTCGGACTCGGCGGACATCCGGGTACCGCCGCCGTGACCGGGATATATTTACTGACCGGCGGATCGATCAGTTTACCCGGCCGGTTGAATACACATCCCGATATCGGGCAGTTTCCAATAGTCACGACCGCTTTCGGGTCAGGTACACGACCCCACAAATCGGGCAATTTATCGATCCACTGGGGAGACATGCCGCCTGTCACAAGGATCACATCGGCCTCTCTTGGATTGTTGTGGACATAGATCCCGTATTGTTCTATATCATACCTCGGGGCAAGACAGGCGAGGATCTCGATATCGCATCCGTTACAGGATCCGGTATTTACATAACATACATGGATCGAACGCTGACGAACGGCATTTTTTATCTGCTGCAGAACACTCATGATATCTCCTCCAGGATCATCCTGAGAATATCTGCAGTTACGGCGTCTTTTTCCCCGGCAAGAGCGCGGTAGTGATCCGCCCGTTCTTTTGTGAGGATCCCGGCCGCTGTTGAGAGATGCGGCAGAGACAGGGCATCTCCGATCTCGTCGGACCTAGCCTGTATCTCGGCTGCGTCATATCTGGGTCCAAGATTTTCCAATGTCATCAGATCACATTTTTGGATCAGAATTCTCCGCATACGCTGACGTGAGATGCCGAGGCGGTTTGCCAGCGCGATCGTCACGTCATTCTGCCGGACACCGCTGAGCGATGTCAGTTTCATGGGGGTCAGATCCCTTTCATACGCGAGTTTCATAACAGCCCTCCAAAACGCAAAAGTCCGTAGATGATAAATCCGAGAACCATGATCCAGATGAGGATCACCTCGCCAAGATGTTTGGCATGATCGCTCTTCCAGACAAAAGCGGCGGCAAGGATCCCCAAAAGGACCGCTCCGATCATAGCACCCGGAAGGATCGCCGGATGAAGCGAGGCTTCGAGCAGCATCAGAACGACATAAAAAGCCACAGAGATGCAGGCAGCTAACGGAATATATTTCATGATATCACCAGCCAGACGACGACTCCGTACACACAGACGACGATCGTCCAGATCGTCTGGATGAGGACCGTGTTGTAAGGTGTAAGCATAGGTGTTGAGGCACAGATAAACGAGACCGACACCATCACAAGAAGCATGACGATCAAAAACAGCCACCAGGGAAGGATCCCGATGAACACGATGATGAAGACGGTGATCAGCACGAATGTTTTCAGCGAAAGGGCAATGTTCAAAAGCGCCCGCCATCCCCCGAAGTGTTCTGTCCAGTAGCCGGAGACGAGCTCCTTTGCCTCTATCACGGAGAACGGTCCGTAGTGCGCCTTCGAGAGGATGATGAGATACATGGAGACCGCCGCAGGCAGTGCGATGCCGATGAGCGGAACATTTGCCGCTTCCCATGCCGATATTTCTGAGAGAGAAAGCGTCCCGGTAAAAAGATAGATCACCGATACTGTGACTAGGAGCGGGAGTTCGGCAGCCGCCGACATGACCGATCTTATCGCGCCGAACTTGGTGTAGGGTGACCCCGAAGAAAGACCGGTCCCGTGTTCCACGATCTTATGGAGCATGTAAAATGCGAAGATCAGCAGCAGACTTCCGCCGATCCAGACCACATACAGTGCCGCGGTCCAGATGCCTATCGCGATCAGAATGATCGCGACATACATGACCTGACTGGCCGTTTTCGGGATCCATGTCTGTTTGAAGGCGAACTTCAGTGTGTGCAGTATCTCCTGCCAGATCGGCGGTCCCGGACGTTTCTGGATCCTTGCGATGACTTTGCGGTGGATCCCGTGCAGGAGAAGGCCGAAGAAGACGGCAAATATCAGGAGAAGAAGGAACGCGATCATGTCAGTACCCCACAAACGGAACATCTCCGTCTTTTGAACAGGCGCATACTGCAAGGACCGCTGAGACAAAAAATCCCGGGACCGATATGATCAGCAGAAGGATCCAGTAAGGATTCGCGTCGACGAGCACGGCCGAGATGACTGCTGTGCAGACAAAGAGGGCTGCAAGTAAGATGTATGCTGTTTTTTTCATGATCACACCGTCATAAGGATCTCAACCACCCGCAGGAAGAGCAGGAGCGAACTCACATGGATCATCAGGATATACGGAGCTCCGGACGCCCGCGTTATCTCGGCTTTACCTATATAGAATGGAGCCATGCCTTCGCCAAGAACTCCGATCAGCAGGAGAAGTTTCGCAACCAGGGGGACTCCTCCGGCCGCCGCCAGTTCCCAGATGGAAAGCGTTCCAGTCGAGGCGGCGATTATGGCGGCGCCGGCAAACAGAGGCACTGTCCCCATCATCACGACAAGACCGTACGAAAATCCTGCTGAAAGAACATGAGTATTTTTCACGCCGGCGATGATCCCGATGTTCAAAACGCCGATGAACGCGGCAAAGAGCGTGAAGTTGAATATATCGCCCGTAACGATCGCGCCAATCGTCGCGATCCCGCAGGCGGCCGCCATAAACCGCTGGAATCTGGAAAGATCCTTCGGGGTCTCTTTCAGGGTATAGCCGTCTGTGCCGAATACGATGTCGACCGGTTTTTCCGGCAGGGAGATCACGGCAAGAAGGATGAACATCGCTGCAAATGCAAACAGGATCACCGTATATCCCGAAAGATAATGGATCATGTCGCCAAAAGGTATCGTTACGAGTATAGACTCCATCATGATCCGTCACCCCGCATGGTCCCGACCAGAGCTATTTTTGCCATCACCTTGATCATTATCCCGACCGCGGCGGCCATAAGAGCAAGGAACCACTGACTCGGGAAGAGGATGAAGATCAAAAACGCCGTCACCCACAGGACCCAGGCATATCCGGATGCGGTTTCTGATGAAAGGAAATTTTCGGTCGTCGATTTGCCGAGGAAGAACAGGGCAAGGCCGAGGCCCGCGATGAGACCGCCGGTGAATCCTGTCAGGAAGATACCGTATGCCGTAAGAAGGGCGCCGATGATCGGCGGCGCTGTGTGCATGACCTCGATGTCGAGACGGCGGGCCGGGCGGACGTTCTGCAGTCCCTCTTTTACGAGCCAAAGCTCCGATACCGCCATTATCTCGGCAATGCCTACAACGAGGCCGGGAAGAATGAGCGCCTCGGCGAGATCGGTTGCAAGAAGCGCGATCACGACAAGACCGGTGATCTCGATCAGATCAACGATGATAAGCAGGTGGATCCCGTCTTTCTCTCTGAGTATCGCGGAAAATGCGATTATTATCGCAATAAATGCGACGGCAAGTCCGATTTTATAGATTACATCCATCCCGGCAAATAACTCGATCATTCCTTAGACCTCCGGTAAAGATATGCTGCTATCCAGAATGCGCAGAACAGGATGCTGGCTTCAACGATGGTGTCAAACCCGCGTGTGTAGTAGAGGATCTCATCAAGAATGCCTCCCGGGTGGGCAACGATCGTTGTCCCAAGGTGGAGCGTGTAATCTGCAAGGAGCTGACTTAGCGGCGTCAGATACGCGGTCACATATCCGAGTGCCGGAGCATTTTCCGGATACTGGGCAATGATCACGGCAGGTTCCGTGAACGGCACTCCTCCCCGGTCATACGGATCCAGGGAACTGGAAGGATCCAGCGACTTGGGGTAAAGCTGATCCTCCTCATACGAAATGAACGGGACACTGCAGAGCCCGAAGATCGCGATCAGACAGACGCAGATCGCATAAAGTTTCGGCAGATTTTCGATCGTCGAAAGATACCCGGAAAGTTTCTGGAATGGTGAACATACTCCGCCTGCCGTTTCTGCCGGACAGTTTTTGCGGCTCCGCTCCTCTTTCATGCTGCCTCCTTTTTCTCGATCACTCTGACAAAGATCAGTGTAGTTACGATGTTCACGGCAACAAACGTGACCAAGGCGAGCGTTTCATTGAAGCCGAGCATGATGAACACCAGACCGAATTCAGCGACTTCCAGATTGATCAGCCGTGTAAGATAGGTTTTTTCCCGGGGAAATGCCGTGAAGATCACACCTGCCAGCAGGAGGATGCACCCGATAAGAAACTCATACGGCAGAATCATTTGGCAGCCTCCCGCTTTTTGCCGAGAAGAAGAAGGATAAAGATCGTGCCGACAGGCATCAGGAGAGAGACCACGATCGCCGCATCGAGATATCCTTTTTCCACAAGGAAGAGGACTGCCCCAGCTGTAAGAATGCCAAGACAGATCAGTTTGTCAAAAGCTGATCTCACGACAAGCGCAGCGATCCCTCCAAAGAGAGCCAGGAAGATTGCCAGTATCAGAATCAAATCCGTCATTCTCCCTCCAGCTGAGCAAAGGTGCTTGCGATCGCATTCGATTCAAGGGTCGCTCCTATGAAGTAGGCAATTGCCGCAAAAACTGTTATCGGATGCGGGATCAAGAGGACGATCGTTCCGGCGACGGCGAAGTTCATCACGTTGAGGTACGGCAGTTTTTTCAGCGTTTTCGGCTCGAAAACTGCACGGACCGCACAGTACACGGCGATGACCACACAGATCCCCTCAACGATCATGAGACTTTCCTCCAGAGTTTTCCAAGGATGCGGCTTGCATATTTTGCAGAGATCCCTTCAACGAGGAATATCGCGACAACACACCCCGCGATGAAGGACTCGGGAGGGAACCCGGCAAATGAGGTGAGTGTCCAGATGATCAGTGTGGCACAAACAGCTCCGCTCGTTCCTGCAAATCCCTTGTCCGCACAGATGCGTGCACCGATATATACAAGAACGATCGAGATGAGTGCCCCCCATATACCCCACACATAATAGCCGCATGCGGCAAGAAGCGTGCCTGCCGATGCATCCGGCGATGAGATGAGGTTTCCGATCATCCATCCGCCGTTTCGGTCTCCTCCGCTTTTTTCCAGCTCTTTTCCAATCACATCTGCTCCGGAAACACCGCCCTGTTTGGGCAGTTTCCACAAGAAATCAAGTGCGGTAAAAAGCAGAAGGCAGATCACGGCAGCAATGGGAATAGCGGGGATTACATCGATCATAATATTTCATCCGGACGTCTGAAAGGAAATGGGGAAAGTGCTAGTTAGTTAGGTATTGACATTAGGTTAAATAAAGGTGTTGCATTTGGCCATATGTCGCGGCCTTTGACTGCAGAAGATACGGACCGGCCGTTTCAAAAAAAGGGGTTAATATCTGATTTCTCCGACAAAGACGGTAGAAGCCGGCCCTGTCATCTGAGGGATATCGCCGACTGTGATGTCAAGCGGACCGCCGGCTGTTTTGACGTGAATGGGATTTCCAAACACCTTTCCGGCCTTTGCTGCAATAAGCGCCGAGGCCGTTGATCCGGTGCCGCATGAAAGGGTCTCTCCCTCAACACCGCGTTCAAAGGTCCGGATGACGATCTCCGACTGTCCGGTGATCTGAACAAAGTTGACATTGGTCCCTTTCGGAAATCTCGGGTGGTGCCGGATCTTCGGCGCCACTTTATCAATATCGATCCCTTCAACATCTCCGACGAAAACGACAGCATGGGGAACACCGGTGTTCACTGAATATACGGTCATCCCTTCGATCTCACAGCTCTCCTGATATGCTGCCGCTCCCATATCGATGGTCGCCATGAAATCCCCTTCGTTGTCATATCCCACGCGGACCTGCATCACGCCGGCGAGTGTTTCGACGGCAAAGGCTTTCTTTTTCACATACTCCTTATCGAATGCATATTTTGCAAGACAGCGGATCCCGTTGCCGCACATCTCAGCCTCGCTTGCATCGGGCTGGAAGAGTCTCATGCGGATGTCCGCCTTATCGGATTTGGAGATAAAGAGCACACCGTCTCCGCCGATACCGAATCTCCGGTCACAGTACACAACTGCAAACTGCGCCTTCATTTCATCCGGAATAATGACCTGATTCATCTCATCGATCAGAATAAAGTCATTCCCGTTTCCGTGAAGTTTTGTGAATGCTATCGACATAACGTCATGCTTCGGGAACTTGATGGTCATAATACTAGTATATGTGTTCCTGAAGATTTATACTCATTACTCCAAAGAGACCGAAATCTGATAAAAACAGGGTGTGGAGCCCTCCCGTCACCGGGTAAAAATGCTCCTCTTTTACACAGAACCCCAGATGTCCAGCGCTTTCTGCAGCTCGATATGGGTCTTTGCATACTCGTTCGCACTCACGCCCGCCAATGCCGCATCCACTGCCTGGCGCATCGCCCGTGCTCCGGCCGCGGTACCGTCCGGATGGCCGTGGATCCCGCCTCCTGCCTGGAGAACGATCTCGTTTCCAAGCGTAGTGATCTCGGCATTGACTTTTCCCGGGTGAAGGCCGCCCGAAGCCACCGGAAACACCGTGAGAAGCTTTCCCGCAGGACCGGTAAGGGCCCTGTTGTCCCCCAGGATCTCATCGGCTTTTCCGCCCATCTTCCCGGAAACCGTTCCTGTGTGGAGCTGATCTCCTCCGCAGACGCGAACCAGTTTGGCGATCGGCCGCATCGCGATACCGTGTTCGGGATTTCTTGTCAGCGCTCCGTGCATCGTCCGGTGGACATGGATCGGAACGTTGATCGACGGCTCGGACGCAAGGCACTGGACCGCTGAGAAACCGGCCGTCAGAACATCGACCATCAGCATGTTGGCGCCTGCTTTTACGGCATTGGAAGCGATTTCCAGGATCCTGTCCCCTCCGGTGGTGACGTTCAGGGCATACAAAACCTCCCGTCCCGTCTCCTCCTTTGCCCGCTCAAGTGCATCCATCACCATCTCGAGCCTGACCATCAGCGGACAGAACTTCTGATCGGTCAGGGTCTCATCGTCTTTGATCAGATCGACACCGCCAAGCGCCGCCTCGTAGGCCACCTCAGCCGTATCCTTCGGGTTCAGACCGACTTTTGGTTTGATGATCGTGCCGACGTGGGGGCGGCGGCTGGTTTCAGTTCCGCAGATCTTTCTGATGCCTTCTATGCCGAACTTCGGTCCGGTCCCGTCAAGACCCTTCGGGATCTCGATGTCAAGAAGTCTGACGGCTTCTAGTTTTCCAAGACCGAACAGGTTTCCTGCGACGACCGAGAGATACTGGGGGATGTTTCCCGGCTCAAATATTTCATAAGGGAAACTAAGTTTCGTTTGGAAACCTGAACCCGAAGGCGCAAGCTCAAGGACTTCGCCGTCATAGGCATGAACGTATGCGGTCTTCTCGTTCACGGTGGAAATCCCGGTCCAGGTGCCGGTCGTCTGTTCTTCTGAGATCGCCTGGGCGGCGTACTCAGGCGTCACTCCTGCTTTTGGTTTAAAGTAATAGGTTGCAATCAGGTCATTCATGTTAGTCTTTCTCCAGACTTAGAAACTGGTTCTGCAGCTCTCCCAGTCCCCATCCAAGGTATTCACGCATGATGGTGAAGGCAAGGTGAGGGGGTATCGCTCCTGCTTCGGTAATTATCAGATCTATATATTCAGCCGGCGTAACATCAAACACGGGGTTTTTGATGCGGACAAACGGCAGTCCTGCTGCAATATCGTCAGGAAGAACTTCGTTTGTCGGGCGTTCCTCGATCTGGATCCGCTCGCCGAGGATCGTTCGCGGGGCAAACTTGTATGTCTCTGCCGTAACGATGACATTTTTCCTTGCCTCGTGGGCGCAAAGAGCGATCTGGGATGTCCCGATCTTATTCACGACCGCTCCGTTCACGGTTATTGCGTCTGCCCCTACAATAACGAGATCGACCTCTTTCATCATGGTCCGTGCCGCCGAATCCACAATATACGTGGTCGGGATCTCATGATCGTTGAGCGTTTTTATCGTGATCCTTCCCTGGTTCCACGGCCGGACCTCTGTCGCATAGACCTCGATATCCTTTCCCTGCCGTTTTGCCTCGATGATGCTTCCAAGAGCCGCACTCGAGTTGCAGTGCGTCATCACGACACTGCCGTCAGGGATATGGTTTGCGCCCATCACCGAGATCCGGTCGAGAGCTGTTCTTGATGACCAGATAAACTCGTTCGCTTTTTCCCGCAGAATTCTTCGTGCAGCCTCTTCATTGCTGGCTGAGCGGACATCCCGCATAACGATCTGCACTGCATTGGGAAGAGAGACGGCTGTCGGCCGGGTCGCGAGAAGAAGATCCGCCGCAAGTTCCATCTCACGGATGAATATCGATACATCTCCTGTCCGGGGCAGAGTTTCGGCATGATCACGAAGCGCAGAAACTGCTTCCCGGGCAATCTTTCCGGCGCCGCGAATCTCCATCGAGATGATTTTATCGGCTGTGTCGTTGATGCTCATTTATATTACTGATTGGAGTCTAAGATTAAATAACTGAGGGTCGAACCATGTTCCATCCAAAAAGAGGAGGATAATGTCTGTCGGAGTAGTTTTTGACAGTGCCGGAACGCTTCTGAAAACGAATCGCGCCGTCAAAAATATAAAAAGCGGTCTCTTGCTGAACAACAGTCCGGAAACGACAATGCTGACGTTTGAGGATCCGGACAGGATCCTTGTTCTGCTGAATATCAGCTCGACCGAGATGATGCAGATACCTCCGGAAAAGAACTTCTCCGAGTACCTCAAGGAGATCGATGTGGTATTCGGCATCAGCTGCGGGAGAAAGATCATCGACGCCGATTGCGTGGCCGCGATCCTTTTTTCCGATCCCGTGTGCCTGGTCTCCGATATGCAGGAGGTCATCCGCGCCTGCTGGAAGATCGTTTCCCGGGAAGCCGAGTCATTTGCGATGAACGCCGGCATCATCGTCAATCTCCGGACAGGCGAGATCGAGTTTACGATCGCCGCCGCCGGCTATCCGTTTCCGGGAGTGAGGGAGATGATCTCGGCGCTGCATCTGAAAGGCGTCGCGGTCTATATCGCTTCCGGGGACCGGACCTCAAAACTCGAACTGATCGCTGACAAGATCGGCATTCCCCGGGAACGGGTCCACGGGGTGGCAACGCCGGTTACGAAAGCAAGGATCGTAACAAGCCTCAAAGATGAATATGATGTCGTCGTCATGGTCGGAGACGGGATCAACGACCTCTCTGCCATGCGGGCTGCCGATGTCTCTATTTTAACCGTCCAGCAGAAAAGCGATCGGCCCGAAGCACTCTGCAGACAGGCATCCTATATCATCGAAGATATCCGTGACGTGGTCGGGATCGTGGACAAACTGAACACTGAAAGTTCCTGAGGCCGCATGCCGGTCTCGGTTTTGCACATATATAATATGCCTTCAGATGCATCTGCCCCCAAGATCTGAGATCCGCAGACCCTCTTCTAAAAACTAATAACTCCGTAAAACAAACACATACCATTATAGAAGGAAGAACATATGACAACCCCGTTTATCACGATAAAGGACCTCATCATGGACTTTCCAGCCTCAACGGAAGATTGCCTCGAGAAATCAGCCGAAATGGTCAGGGTCCTGGATAACATCAATCTGGAAATCTCCGAAGGAGAGATCGTGGGTGTTATCGGCAGAAGCGGCTGCGGAAAGACCGTACTCATCCATCTGATCCGCGGAATCGATCAGGCTCCAACGTCCGGAACTATCATCTATCATATATCCCGCTGTCCAAAATGCGGAAAAATCGAGTTCCAGAGTGATGCCGGGAAACCCTGTCCCGCCTGCGGCGACACGCTTGCTGCTGAAGATATCGATTTCTGGAAACCGGAAAACGAGAGACTCAAAGCCCAGATAATGGCACGGACTTCGCTGATGTTCCAGCGGACGTTTGCCCTCTACGGGGATGACCGGGTCATCGAAAATGTTCTTCGCGCTCTAGACGACATAAACTATCCCTCGGAAAAAGCCATATCACGTGCAGCCGACTTACTCGATGAAGTCAGACTCACCCACAGGATGATGCATATATCCCGTGATCTTTCCGGCGGCGAAAAACAGCGTGTCGTTTTGGCACGTCAGCTTGCCAGGGAACCGCTCTTTTTATGTGCCGATGAACCAACCGGCACCCTTGATCCGAAAACGGCCAGGATCGTCCATGATCTTTTGAAGAAAGCCGCCAAGGAAAACAATATGGGAATGATCGTCACCTCCCACTTTTCCCAGGTTCTGGAGGATGTCTGTGATCGGGCAGTGCTCCTGGACGATGGAAAAATAACCCTGATCGGCACGCCCGATGAGATCGTTGAAGAGTTCATGAAAGGTTATCACGACGACCGTGTCTACACCGATCAGATCTTCGGCGACCCGATCATCCGTGCGGAAAACCTGCTCAAAAAATTCATCGCCGTTGACCGTGGAGTTATCAACGCGGTAAACGATATCACCTTCGAGATCAATGAACGGGAGATCTTCGGGATCATCGGCGTATCCGGCGGAGGCAAGACCACGCTCTCCAAGATGATCGCGGGTCTGTATGAACCGACGTCAGGAAAACTCAACGTCAGGATCGGGGATGAATGGATCGATATGTCAAAACCGGGATATCTCTTCCGCGGACGGGCAAAACAGTATATCGGTCTGCTTCATCAGGAGTACGATCTGTATCCTCACAGAACCGTCATCGACAACCTGACCGATGCTATCGGCCTTGAGTTCCCCAAAGAACTTGCGACCAGAAAAGCGCTTATCACTCTTCGAATGGCAGGTTTCACCGAAAAGAAGGCAAAAGATGTTCTGCACAGACTGCCGGCAAGCCTTTCGGAAGGAGAAAAGCACCGGGTAGCTCTCGCGCAGATCCTGATCCGCGAACCGCGCATCATACTTCTTGATGAGCCGACGGGAACTATGGATCCCATCACCAAAGTCGATGTCAAGCACTCGATCATGCATGCCAGGGAAGAGATGGATGAGACATTTGTGATCGTTTCCCATGACATGGAGTTTGTACGCGATGTCTGCGACAGATGTATGTTCATGCGCGGCGGCAAGATCATCGACATCGGTCCGACCCATGAGGTGCTCGACAATCTATCCGAGGATGAAAAGATCGTTATGCGCAATGCCGTCGAAAAGGAAAGGGCGCGGGCAGAGACCGGCACGCCGAAGAAAGTGACCCTCGCCGGAGGAGCGCCGGAAGCGGAAGCAACCGAAGGTGCTCTGCATGAAACGACCGATGAAATGTTTGAGATGTAGGTCAGGATCATGACCGATGTCCGGATCTTCCTGAACGGTGAACAAAAAACCGTTCCGGAAACAACAACCCTCAAAGATCTCCTTCCAAACCAGCCGGAGGGGACCTCTGTTATCCTTCTTATGCCCGGCAGCGTTTCCCGGGCGAAAACATCCCATCTCCGTCTGACCACCTCTGCCGGAGATATCGTGATCGAACTTGCAAAGAAAACCGCTTTTCCTCTGCCGACCGGTGAAGTGAAAGAAAATCTGCGGGTACATTTCGAGGATAAAAATGCCGTCTCGTTTGGTCCCTTCCCTCAGGAGTTCGTTCCTGACAAAACACCGTACCGGTATGACCGCGGACTTGTCTGTCTGGGTTCAGGCGGCTATGATCCCAAAAATGCCTATCTCACCTTTTCCCGCAGGGAACATGTGGCGGATCACGGGGCAGCCAAAGGCGGAGCCGTTTTGGGAAAAGTCATCTATGGTCTGGGGATCCTGAACCGCTGGAGAAACGGCGACACGATCACCCGTATCGAGGAGGTATTTTCCAGTACCGACTCGACCAATGCAAAAGTGACAGCTGATCTTTCGGCTGAAGTGAAAGACGGGGTGCAGATCTTTTCCGAGCTGGTCATCACCGCGGAAGGGTATCAGGAGAATCATGCAGAGATCGACTGCGCCTGTACCGAATCGGTTGAACATATGCTGTTTTGCCTGCGTGAGAGCAGATTCCGGGTCGATCAGACTGCGTCCACCTTTATCCGGGATCACACCGAAGGAAGACTCTACGCTGCGCAGGAACGCCAGAAATCCAGACGTGAAGGAACCGTAACGGTGAGAACGGCAGGAAAAGGCTCAGGCGCTCTCTATATCTACACCCGGGATGTGCCAAGCAATCAGCATCATACCCGGACCGGGTCAGTTACCAGAGGGATAGAGCTTGCCAAATTTTCAACCGATAAAACGACCCTTTCGGTGAGATCTGTCCCCGAGCTGCTTGATCTGCGGGGTCTTCCTCTCGGACAAGCGGTGGATCTTGCGAAAAAACGCGGTCTCAAAGTGATGGCCGACAACCGTGATCTGACCGGAAGAGTCGTCATCGATCAGAAACCGGAGACGACGCTTGAGGTCCTGAAAGTGGGAAAAGTCTCGCTCTTCACCATGGGTCTGGACAATGTCATCGACATCTCGCTGGATTATAAAAAGGCTCCCCGCTCGGTCGATCTGTTCCGCCGGGTCACCGGCCTGAAACGGTATGCGGTCGGGACCATGCCGTTTATTTACAATCTGGAGAATGAGATGTACCTTTTCAAGCCTCCGTTCTCTACCGGGACAAACATCATCCCGGAGAACACGCCGAAAAAACCGGTCAGGACCAATACTCTTGCATTGACGAACGACTCGCGGCATGCAGTCGGGATGGTGGGTGTGCGTGTGGTCGAAAACAAGGAGTACGGACCGACAGGAGAGCCCTTTGAGGGAACGAACGTGATCGGGACCGTGATCGATATGGACAAACTTTCTTTGATGAAAGAGGGCGGGACCATCTATATCCGGGAGGTCAGGGAATGAAACCGTACGTCCCGGAGTATGTCGGGACCGTGACCAAGTATGTGTTCGTGGACTCGCCAAACACGACCCCTCAGGATATCGCAACGGCCGCCTATGAGATAGCTCAGGGCGTGATGATCAAAGAGACCTGTTTTGGCTGCCAGATCACCGGTACGCCGGAGGATGTTTCCCGTATCATCGATCACCTGCGTACTCTCGATCCCTACCGGATCTTCATAAAAGACCGGGGTTTCCCCCCCGGAGATTCCCGGCGCTGCAGAGCCGATCTCGGCGGCGCAAGGCCCGGGTATCTTGGGCACGAATATGAAATGAGTTTTATCCGGTATATTTCGCATGGACTGAAAGAGACCCAGGAACTGACAAAGGCATCATTGAAAAAAGCTGCAGGGGTCGCTCTGCCGCTTGAAGAACCTCTTGATGCAGATATCCTCGAACAACTTTTTTCGGAGGAAAAATAATGGCAAAAGTATTCATCTATCCGGCAACCAGCCTCATCTTATCCGACCTTGTAGAGAGGTTCGGTCACGAACCGCTCGGATCGGCTCTTTCGATCCGCGAACATGTCCAGACACCGGGTTTTGATTCGCCGCCGATCCAGATGACCGCCGAAGATCCTCAGAAAGGTCTGAAATGGGCTGCTGTTGAGGTCCCGTCCGGGATCAGAGGGCGCATGGCGCTTTACGGCCCGCTTGTGGAAGAGGCCGAAGCGGCAGTCATCATCGATGAGCCGGAGCTGGCATTCGGCTGTATGGGCTGCGCACGGACAAATGAACTTCTTGTCTTCATGCTTCGGGAAAAAGAGATGCCGAAACTCGAACTGCGCTACCCGGCTTCGAAAGAAGAGGGCGTGACATTTGTCGCAAAGATCAAACAGTTCCTCAAAGATCTGGAGGTGAAACAATGAGCGCAAAAGATCAGCCGGTGCGGATCGCCCAGATCACCTGCGGAGCAGAATACAGCGGTATCCAAAACGAGATCACGTCCGCGGCAGAGACCGTCGGAGCAAAGATGTTTTACCCGGATGTGGCCTTAAAGGATGTAAAACGCGCCTACAAGGACTTCGGTCTTCCGGTGAAAAGTCCGGATCTGAAACTTGCCATCGCACGCGCCCAGGCAATCGTGGAGGGGAGGATCGAGGCTGACGGCATCTTCATTGCAAGCTGTTTCCGCTGCGCCGAGGCGGCGATCGTTCGAAACGAACTCCGCAGATATATCGTCGAGAACTCCAAGATCCCGGTCGTTTCCTACTCATTCAACGAACGGACCGGCGCATCGACCCTCCTCACCAGACTTGAAGCTCTTTCCACCATCGCAAAACGCCGTGCGTTGATGGCCCGCGAGGTCCAGGTCGGGACCACGATGGGTGTGGACTCCGGATCTTCGACCACGAAATGCATCATCATGCAGGATAACGAGATCATCGGGGCCGGGTGGAGACCGACGACCGATGTTCTGAAAAGCTCTGACGAGGTCATCGCTCTCGCACTTGAAGAGTCAGGACTCAAGATCTCCGATATAGAAGCTGTCGGAACGACCGGATACGGAAGGTTCCTTGTCGGGAAACATATCAAAGCTGATCTCATTCAGGAAGAACTCACCGTCAACTCAAAAGGAGCGGTCTACCTTGCAAACGCCCAGAAAGGATTTGCGACCGTCATCGATATCGGCGGTATGGACAATAAAGCTATCAGCGTAAACGACGGGATGCCCGGGTCATTCACGATGGGAGGTATTTGCGCCGGAGCGTCCGGACGGTTCCTTGAGATGACGGCAAAACGTCTCGGTATCGATATCACCGAGCTTGGCGCTCTCTCGATGGAAAGTGAAGGCGGGGAAAATGTGCCGATGAACAGTTACTGTATCGTCTTTGGAACACAGTCCCTGGTCAATGCTCTCGCTGCAGGCTATAAACCCGCAGATGTTGCCGCCGCGGCATGCCATAGCGTTGCCCAGCAGGTGTACGAACAGCAGCTCCAGGAAGTCGATATCAAAGAGCCGGTCATCATGGTCGGCGGATCATCACTTATCCAGGGACTTGTCCGCGCCATGGGAAGGATGCTCAAAACAGAGGTCGTTGTCCCTCCTCATTCCCAGTATATCGGGGCAGTAGGCGGCGCACTGATCTCCTCCGGTTTTGTCGATAAAAAGGTGAAGGAGGCGTAAATGGCAGGTTTGGACTACTTCGAGGTCGAATGCACCGAAGACGGATCGGACAACTACATCAAGGTCGCTACTACTGTACTGCAGGATCACAACCTTCTGGGTATCGTGGAAGGTCTGCATATCTACATCGATCCGCAGTATCCCCTTTTTGTAGCTGCAGGTTTCATCCGCCCCCCGCGTTCTGTAATAAAGATCTCGGATGTAGGCAATGTACTGCTTCAGGACGGACAGGCGACGATCGCCGTAGGAGATGAGACCTATCTTGCTGCCATGCTGAAGATATTGTGGCAGAAACTCGGTCATGACAATGTCGATCAACCGGACCGGTTCACCGTCATCATCAAAAATACGCAGATCCCAAAGGATATCCGGGACTGGGTGGTTGTCGATCCGGCCGAGTCACTATTTAAAGATCTCATCTATGCGATCCAGGTGATCGCCCCCGAAGGGTTCAAGGTCAGGCGTGAGAACTACGGCAAAAACAGGTTCTCTTATGCCGCGAGCGAAAACACTCTGCCGGCGGCCGATGTCGAGAAGATCATCGCGGACCGGTTCGCACGAATGGAGGAGGCCCTGAAATGATCCTTGTGCCTGTTACGTATAAGGGAGGCGTGTACCGTCTTGACGAGATCATCGACTACATCGAGGATCTCGGCGGGTATATCGTTCAGCGGCATAATATTGCAAGCGAGGTCGTTCTTCAGGTCCTGATGCCCAAAGAGGACATCAGGCATCTGATCACGTTTTCCCGCCCCCTCGGCGGAGAGGTTATCGAATCTCCGCTTGTAGGGACCGAGATCGCGGTGGTGATCCCAAGTCTGGAGATCCATCACCTTCCTCACTCGGCATGCGACGTGGCCGAGTATCTGCGAAGCCACGGCTCGAAGTCGAACATGCTTGGCATGGCACGCGGGTTTGGCAAACGCATCGCCCAGATGAATGACGAGGAACGGGATCTGATCAATGAACATGATCTGGCGATCTTCGTTTTGGGAAACTTTGCCTCCTGTATCGAGAAGAAATTCCCCAAATTCAGATACGGGCTCACAGTCCCGGTCATTCTGACGGGGGGGCCCGACCGTGAGGTCCTCGTTAAGCAGACCGATCCGCCGGTTGCCGGATATGTCGGCGGCCTTGGGCGGTTCATGCACCGGACCCAGACCGAAGCAGACATCCACCGGCTCGATATGGTGATCGATGAAGTGAAAAAAGTGATCGAGGCACGCCGTCAGGAGATAGCAAACGATCCCCTCTCGGTCTCGCCGGCGCGGCTTCAGGCGCTCATCAAACAGGAACTTCCCGAGATCGAGGAGGTCTACTCCCCGTCCCCGATCGCAGTCCAGCTCAACGGCCTGCGGGTTAAGTTGTCCTACCCGACGTATGCGCAAAAGGTCCGTGATCTCGTGATCGAGGATGAAGTAAAAGTCGGCGATGTGGCAGACGTTCTGCCTTCACGCATGCGGGATTATATTCTGATCCGCATAAAGCCGCTTTCGGAAACAAACATAGTGGTATGAATCATGGTAGACATCGACATGAATTTTGAAGAGGCGATCGCGGAAGTACAAAAGAACGGCGCGAAACAGACAGCCGCCGAGTGGCTGGGAAGGATCGAAGCGGAGTACGGAACATCTCCTCTGATCTACCAAAAACTGGAGGCCTGTCCGGAGGCCCTCATTTCGCATCTTTTATACAAAAATGCGGTGACCCAGGCAGGAGCACTGCCGCCGAAAACTGTGGAGCTGATCAGCCTTGCAGTAGGAGCAGCGTTACGGTGTGATCACTGTACTACGTATCATATGCAGGTCGCAAAGAAGATGGGGATCACAAACGAAGAGATCCTGGAAGCGGTTTTGGTCGCCGGTCTTCTTGCAAACTCGTCGGTCCTCGCAAATGCCTATCGTCTGGTCGTCCCTGAAAAGGAGCCGTGCGTCGGGACCTGCGCTATGAAATAGAGCGATCCGGCAGACTTCCAACCCTTTTTTCGGCTTCATGCAACGGATTTTTTTGGAGAGAATATTCTTCTTACCGGACAGCGCATGATTAGGTATGTCAAGGAGACCGGTTATTTCTGTTATCGGCGACGCAGCGATACGACCCGGATCTGCGAAAGAAGAGTTTGCGTTTTCGCTTGGGAATGCGCTTGTTTCAAACGGATACCGGGTGCTTTCGGGAGGGCTCGGCGGGGTGATGGAAGCTGTATCCCGCGGAGCTCATGCCTCTCCTTTATACCGTGAAGGGGACGTGATCGCGGTCCTTCCTGGAAATGATCCGGCCCAGGCAAACCCGTATACGGATATCGTTATCGCGACCGGACTGGATCATGCGCGAAACTTCATCGTGGCAAATACGGACGCGGTCGTCGCGGTAGGCGGGGGGTCGGGGACGCTCTCCGAACTTTCCTATGCCTGGGTGATGCACCGTCTGATCATGGCATACCGTGTTCCGGATGTCGTGAAAAGGGAAGGCGTGTTCTCCGACTGGGGAGCTGTCGTGGCTGATAAAAAGATCGACGACAAACCGCGGTATCCGGACATCCCCGACGACTGCGTGTTTGGCGTCGACACGGCTGATGACGTCATCAGAATTCTTGCCGAGCGGCTGCCGAAATATACGAGCCGCCCCCTCCTTGCGGGAAAGCGGAATTAACGTGTAACTATTCACCCCTAATCTCTTTTATCCTGGTGCCGATACTAAATTTTTGAGAGAAAAAAGGGGGGTTACCCCACGACCATATTATTTTCTTCGGCGATCTCGATGAACGAATCTGCGAGATATTCTGCCTGTGCGGTGGTCAGTCCATAGGTGTTGAACTTCCACTGTTTGGTGACACCCGGCATGATGCCGGTGATCCCCCGTTTGTTTAAGGCACTCGAGAGGAAGAAGCCGCGTTTTTTATGGGTTTGTGCGACTACGTCGAATGATCCCGCTGTGTCCATTCGGGTAAGGGTGTGTTTTCTCGGATATTCCGAGGCAACTTTTGTTCCTTCGATGGAAAGCAAGGCGTCGGTAACGATCTTGTGGTTTTTCAGTTCCTCGTCGAAGTGGTTGACCCGCTCTTTCACCCGCGGGAATGAGGCGATCAGACCAACTGCCGGGTCGCCCATGAGCGAACAACCGAGGATCCCGACCTGCTTGATGCCGAATTTTCTGCCGGTGACATCTCCCTGGATCTTGGTTGTGCGAAGAACGATATCTGCATACTCGTCGGTGGTCGCGAGAATGCCGGACGGGGCGGGTGCTGCCATACTTTTATGCCCGGATCCGACGACGAAATCGACGCCGAGTTTTTTGCCGTTTACCGGCAGGACCCCGACGGTGTAAACTCCGTTGTAGAGGATCGGGATATCATACTGGTGAGCAACTTTTGCAATGTTTTCGACTTCATGCATGTTTCCATACATAAAATCGACCGCATCGACAAATACCAGTTTAGGGGCATATCCGAATTCGCGTATGGCGTTTTCGATCGATTCCGCAGCTGCGTCGGCGGTGATGTGGTGATCGGGGGTCGGTTTGATTTCCCGGACGACGCCGTTCACGACCTCTACGGATAAATACGCAGTGTAATGCCCCATCCCGGTCATGATGACCGGTTCGCCTTTTCCGACGAGTGCTCCGGTCACTTCCTGGAATGCCCGCCGTGCTCCCGGAACGAGCTGGATCTGGTCCATGCCGAGCCATGCGGCTGCTTCGGTGTGGAAGTCCGCGATCGGCGGTTTAGTTACATAGTCCAGGCGGAAGGGTTTATGACAGTTGTCACAGACTGAGTATCCGTCTCCCCACGCGATGACGGCTTTCATCGCCTCCGGGGTGAGTCTGCCGGCTGCCTGGATCGGATCAAGATTGATCGAGGATTCTTCAACAGCACGTGTCTCTATCTGCCCGGCGCATTTCATAGAAGCTCACCTTCGAGGATCTCGAGTTGTTTTCTGATGTTTTCGACGGTTTTTTTCGTGCGTTCCTTCTGTTCATCGTTGAGATGATGCAAAGGTGAGGTCTCCCGCAGGGTGACCCGTATGTCGGTCAAATTAAAGAGACCGGTGAATACTGCATCTATCGCTTTTTGTGACATTTTTCATGGAGTATCTGCATTTTTCCCCGCACAGATACGATGCGGTTTTTTCAGAAGGGATAAGCCAGGTGCCTGAATTGAACAGGCGTAGAACTGCTCTGCAGGCAGTCGCGTTACCACTCCGCCAACCTGGCATTTCTACAATTCACAGTGTGATGTTCACAGTGTGAATAATACATATGCGGTTTTTGTATTTAATAGTTTCGTGAATTTTCGGATGATGAAAGAAGTTTCAGCGGTTTTTGGTCGATTTTCGGGCTGCACGCATGATAGAATATATCTGCGGCAGGTGAGATCCCTGCGGGATTCCAATTCAGAAATACAGCCCTCAAGACGAACGTTGGTTCGTTTGTGATATATTGATTTTCAATTATTGCATGCAGGGTTTCTATAGAGGGAGAGGGGGGCTTGAAAGAAAAAGGAGTTTTACAAAGAGATATAAGAAAAAGTCGAAATAATGTGGGTAAATAGTTACATTTATCAGTCGTTCATCACTTCACTCTGGCAGCATTTACTGCTGCTCTCGCATTCCCCGCCGGCATACGGGCAGATCGTCATCGAAAAGTCTGCCATCGGATGCCCTTTGCTTTTTATTTCAAACTCCTTATACCACCCGAACGCCGCCCGTTTCGTCTCGATCCCCTCTTCAATGAGTCTGCTCTGGATCGTTTTCAAAATCCACTGGGAAACACCCGGACACCCGAGATCGCAGGCAAGATGGGCATATGGAAAAAGCATCACGCGTGTTGCCCCAAGACGGGAAAGACGCAGTCTGATGCTTTCCACCGTCGCAGAGACCGTAAGTTCGGGTGAGAGTTCATCCGACTTTTCCACGCTCGCAAACAGGAGAACACAGTTCTCCATCTCGTCCTCCCTTACTGGATCCGGCTCTGCAATTTTTGTTTTTTTGGTGACTTTATACCATACACGGTCCGTATGGATCCCAAGAATTTTCATTGGAGCACCTCGGAAAGAGAGAGTGTTTCGCTGGTCAGCATCCCGAGAACACGGCCGGCATCATCAATGACCGGGAGAGCGGAGATGGCATGCTTCTCCATCAGCGAAGCTGCTAACCGGAGTGAGTCCGAGCGCTGAATAGAGATCACGTCTTTTGTCATGATTTCGGCAAGGTTTTGGAAATTGCCGGCGACCGACTTCGCGATATCCCACGACGTTACGATACCAGAGAGTGTCCCATCCTCTAAAACCACCGGCAGATGATTGATCTCGTGCCCGATCATCAATTCAGCTGCCTCGCGGATCGAGGAGGTTTCCCGAATAGACGGCGGATCATGCATCATCAGATCCTCTACGGTGACCGGGGTCAGAAATTGACCGACCATATAGTTCAGCTGGGCATTTTCCAGAAGGAAGCCGTCATGCCCGTGGGGGGAAACGATCTCCGCATACCTGGCTTCTTTACCGTTTGCTGAGAGGGCGAGCATGATCTCCTGCGAAAGATACGGCGGATACAGCCAGTCGGACGAGACGGAGATGATCAGAAACTTTGCCTCTGTCCCTGCAAGCCCATCGGTCAGACTGCCGTTTTTGGTAAGATCATAGTAGTCAACGGCCCGGGTGATGTAGAGATAAGAATTTGGATCGAAGCGTTCCACAAACATCTCTCCCTGATGCTGAAGATAACTTTCTACCGAGAACTCAGTGTCGAATCCGTATCCAAAGGCCTCTGATTTCTGAAGTCTTCTCCCGAATTTCGTATGCATGGATTCATCCGAGAGATAGGTGATATGTGCCATCATTCTTGCAAGGGAGAGGCCGCGGTCTGGTTTTTTTGCGGCAGAATAGTTGCCGTTGTTCCAGTTTTGATCGCTCATGATGGCCGCTCTGCCGACCGCCCCGAACGCAATGTGCATGGGAGTCGAGTAACCGGCCGAAGCAATACAAATAACACGGCGGACGAATGCCGGAAACTCAACGCTCCACTGCATTGCCTGCATCCCACCCATCGAACCGCCGATCACGGCATAGAGTTCTTCAATGCCCAGTTCTTCGAGCAGTAGGTGTTCGGCATGGACCATATCCCGGATCGTGATCCCCGGAAATGTGATTCCGTAGGGTTTTCCGGTGGTTGGATCGATTGACGAAGGGCCAGTCGAACCTTTACACCCGCCGAGAACATTGGTCGCGATCACACAGTATCGGTTTGTGTCGAGAGCTTTGCCGGGACCAATGATCCCGTTCCACCATCCGGGTTTTGTGTCGCCTTTATGAAAACCTGCCGCATGTGCATCTCCGGTGAGAGCATGACAGACAAGAATGACGTTTTTGTTATCCTTTCTTCCGTACCGTTCATAGGCAATGATCACATCTGAAAGAGATGCTCCGCTCTCCAGATCCACCGGGCGGGTTAAGGTGTGATAGTGTGTGGTGACTTCACCAAGTGAATCCTGTAACATGGGTGTATTTAGATGAGGGAGAGGGCATGGTCCAGATCGGCGATGATATCGATCGGATTTTCAAGACCGACCGAGAGACGGATCGTATCAGGCGTGACCCCGGTTGAACGCTGTTCTTCTTCGCTAAGCTGCTGATGGGTCGTCGATGCCGGATGGATGATGAGTGTTTTTGCATCTCCGATGTTTGCCAGAAGCGAGATGAGCTGTACATTATTCTGCACGGTGACTGCCGCATCATATCCTCCTTTTACGCCGAAGGTAAGAAGCGGACCGCCTGATGTGCCGAAGTATTTTTCGCGGTTCTTCTCCGACGGGTGTCCGGGAAGGCCTGGATAGTTGACCCATGCGACTTTTTCATGAGATGCCAGATGCTTTGCTACGATCAATGCATTCTCTGCGTGTCTGGGAACCCGAAGATAGAGGGTTTCAAGACCGATCGAGGTAAGCCAGGCATTGAACGGCGAGAGAGCGGCACCGAGGTCGCGCATCAGGGAGATTCGAATACTGGTCGAAACGGTCGCCTGACCGAAGGCTTTGTAATGGACGAGTCCTTTGTATGCCGGGTCAGGCTCGGTGAACTTGGGGAATTTGCCGTTGTCCCAGGGGAATTTGCCGCTTTCAACGATCACGCCCGCCAGGGAATTTCCATGCCCGTTGGCATATTTCGTTGCCGACATGACGACCAGATCCGCTCCGTGCTCAAGCGGACGGACCGTGCCTATCCCTACGGTGTTGTCCACGATGAACGGAACACCTGCTTCATGGGCGATTCTGGCGATTTCTGCAAAGTCGGGGATGTCAAGTTTCGGGTTTCCGAGGGATTCGAAGTAGACGGCCCTGGTTTTTTCGTTGATTGCAGCTTTCAAAGCTGTCAGATCATTCGAGGGGACGAACCGGACGGTCCGCCCAAAGTTCGGCAGGGTCAGACTGAATAACTCGAATGTTCCTCCATACAGATTGTCGGCCGAGACGATCTCATCACCCGGATTGGTGAGTGCAAAGATCAGGGTACTTATCGCTGCCATTCCGGAGGCTGTACTTATTGCGGCAGTTCCGCCTTCGATCGCGGCGATCCGTTTTTCGAATGAGGTGTTGTTCGGATTCGTGAGCCGAGTGTAAATATTTCCCTCAACGGAGAGATCAAATCGTCCTGCAGCTTCCTTTGCGTCTTTGAACACATACGCAGTGGTCATGTAGATCGGTTCTGTCCGTGCCCCGGTCGTTTCGTCCGGTTTTTGTCCGACATGGATACTAAGTGTTTCTTTTTGGTATTTTGGGGTCATGATAGTTCACGCTGTGAATTCATATTGGAGGGCATATGATATATAGATTCTTGTAAATATATGCGGATCTGTTTTCGGGTCATTACGAAAGAAAAAACCCAATTTCAGATAAAAACAGAGGAGAGTTACTCCACGTTCTGGAGCATCTTTTTATCGTATCGGGAAATGGTCGCGTTTTTCTGGTTCTGATACTTTGCATCAGGTTTTTTATCGTACGGGCACTCGCAGCGTTTGGTCACATAGAAGACGAGCTGACCGATCGGCATTCCTGCATACACGCGGACGGGACGGCAGTTCGAGTTGCACATCTCAAGCGTGATGGTCCCGGAAAATCCCGCGTCGATCCAGCCCCCGGTCTGATGAAGGGCGATGCCGAGGCGTGCCACACTGCTTTTTCCTTCGATCGAGGAGACGATGTTATCGGGCAGCGTGACCGTTTCCAAGGTTTCGGCAAGAACGAACTGGCCTGGCTGAATGTCAAAATAGGTTCCTTTTCGTTCGTTTGTATGAGTGTGAAGGGTCTCTTTTTGATAAGGGTCGATCACATCATCGCATGGTTCGTACCAGACAAAATGATTACCAAGGCGGATATCAAGGGAGTTGGGCTGAACTAGCGCCGGATCGAATGGATCGATGCCGATGTACCCCCGTTTGATATGGTCTGCAATTTCCCAGTCTACCAGAATCATATACTACTATTCGCCGGATAAACTAAAATACTCTTTCAGTCCCGTCTCTATGGAGATGAAAGGAGAGTGACCGGTCGGTGAACTCACATACCGCCTCCCGGTCTCCCTCTCCCCGTTCCCGTATTCTTAATACTCTTCAGGACCAATAGATAAGCATTATTTGATTTCGGAAAAGGAAGGGCAAAAAATGAAATATGTAGTAGTAACCGGAGGAGTAATGAGCGGACTGGGAAAAGGCATAACTGCTGCATCCATCGGCCGCATTCTGATCAACAGAGGGTATCACGTCACCAGCGTGAAGATCGACCCCTACTTAAATATCGACGCGGGACTCATGAACCCTGCTCAGCACGGCGAGGTTTTTGTTCTCAAAGACGGCGGAGAAGCCGATCTGGATCTTGGAAACTACGAGCGTTTTCTCGACATCGAACTGACCCGTGATCACAACCTCACCACCGGAAAGATCTACTCCTCGGTCATCTCGAAGGAGCGACACGGCGATTATCTCGGCGCTACCGTCCAGATCATCCCCCACATCACCGATGAGATCAAGGACCGGATCAAACACGCTGCCGAGTCCTGGGTCGACAAAGACGGGAACCATGCCGAGATCTGTATCGTCGAGGTCGGCGGGACAGTCGGCGACATCGAAAGCATGCCGTTTCTGGAGGCTGTCCGCCAGATGCACTGGGAGTATGGAAACGGCGACTTTGCCCTCGTCCATGTCACCCTCCTTCCCGCCGATACGATGGGCGATCTGAAAACCAAACCCACCCAGCACTCCGTCAAAGCTCTTCGCGAACTCGGCCTTGAAGCCGACATCATCGTCGGGAGAAGCAACCTTCCTGTCTCCCTTTCCACCAAACGAAAGATCTCTTCCTTCTGCGATGTGGACGTCCACGCAGTCATCAGCGCTCAGACGGCTCCCGACACCTACCTCGTTCCAATGGAACTCGAAAAAGAGGGAATGGCCGAGGTCCTGTTGAAACAGCTCCATCTTGAGCCGGGAAAAGCGGACAACAGCTGGTATTCGCTGATCGCCCGCGAATATACGAACCGCATAACGGTCGGCATCATCACCAAATACGGCGTTGAGGACGTCTATATCTCTATAAAAGAAGCCCTCAAACACGCCGGCCGTCTTCTCTCGACCGAGGTCGCCATCCACTGGCTCGATGCGGAACTCTACACGAACGAAGACCTCGCTGATCTCGACGGTATCCTGATCCCCGGCGGATTTGGAAACCGCGGCATCGAAGGGATGATCTCCGCGATCCAGTATGCCCGTGAACACAAAAAGCCTCTTCTTGGTCTCTGCCTCGGATTCCAGCTCTGCGTGATCGAGTTCATGAGAAACGTCGTCGGCTATAAGGATGCGACGAGCGAAGAGATGGGCGCGGGAACTCACGCGATCGCTCTTCTCCCCGAACAGGAAGGCGTTGAGGATCTTGGCGGAACGATGCGTCTTGGGGACTACTCCGTCACTCTTGACCCGGCGTCCCGTCTTGCCGATCTCTACGGCGCGACCGAGATCATCGAACGTCACCGGCACAGATATGAAGTCAACCCGGCGTACATCGACGAGATCGAAGCGAAAGGCATGAAGTTTGTCGGCAGAAACGGCAGACGCATGGAAGCTCTCGAACTTGCCGATCACCCGTACTTTGTTGCGACCCAGTTCCACCCGGAGTTCAGATCACGCCCTACCCGCCCGTCCGCACCGTTCATCGGCTTTGTAAAAACCTGCCGCGATCTTCAGAGAAAGGAGTAACATGGAATCGATCTTAGTTCTGGATTTCGGCGGCCAGTACAATCAGCTGATTGCCCGGCGGGTCAGGGAAGCCCATGTTTTCTGCGAAGTGAAGCCATGCACGATCCCTCTTTCTGAGATCAAAGAAGGGAACTATGCGGGAATCATTTTCACCGGCGGACCGGCGAGCGTGTATGCGAAGAACGCTCCGACCGTTGATGCCGGCATCTTCGATCTCGGCATCCCGATCCTCGGGATCTGTTACGGCGCACAGCTGACGGCCTATCTTCTCGGAGGAAAAGTTGCTTCCGCGACGACCCGCGAGTATGGGCGGACGTCAGTTTCAACGGAAGAGTCCTCTATCTTCAAAAACGTCCCGGGAGAGACGACCTGCTGGATGAGCCACACGGATTACATCAGCGAGGTCCCCGCCGGATTTGCGAAGACTGCGCATACTGCCGTATGTCCGGTCGCCGCGATGGCAAACCCTGAGAAGAAGATCTACGCAGTTCAGTTCCACCCGGAGGTCATGCACACGCCTGAGGGCATGACGATGATCAGAAACTTCCTTTACGATGTCTGCGGATGCAAAGGGACCTGGCATATGTCCTCGTTTGTCGAGGACATGATCCTCCAGCTGCGTGAAAAGATCGGCGGCAAAAAAGTTCTCTGCGCTTTGTCCGGCGGGGTCGATTCGTCGGTTGCCGCGGTCCTGATCCACAAGGCTGTCGGCAAACAGCTGACCTGCATCTTCGTCGATCACGGCCTTCTCCGGAAGAATGAGGGGGATGAGGTCGAGGAGATCTTCCGCAAACAGTTCGACATCAATCTGATCCGCGTCAATGCCGAGGACCGGTTCCTCGGAAAACTTGCCGGCGTTTCCGACCCGGAACAGAAACGCAAGATCATCGGTGCGGAGTTCATCCGGGTCTTTGAAGAAGAAGCAAAAAAGATCGGCACAGTGGATTTCCTTGTGCAGGGAACGATCTATCCTGACGTGATCGAGTCGGGACCCGGCGCGGCCGCGGTGATCAAAAGCCATCATAATGTCGGCGGTCTGCCGGACAATGTGGATTTCAAGGAGATCATCGAGCCGCTGCGTGTCCTCTTTAAGGATGAGGTCCGCCGTGCGGGTCTCGAACTCGGCATTCCGGAGAAACTTGTCTGGCGTCAGCCGTTCCCTGGTCCGGGTCTTGCCATCCGGGTGATCGGCGATATCACGAAGGAAAAGCTGGATGTTGTGCGGGATGCGGACGCGATCTTCCGCGAGGAGGTCGCGAAGGCAGGCATCGACCGCGATATCAATCAGTATTTTGCGGCGCTGACGAACATGCGCAGTGTCGGCGTGATGGGCGATGAGCGGACATATGACTACGCGATCGTTTTGCGTGCGGTGACGACGACCGATTTCATGACCGCCGACTGGGCGCAGATCCCTTTCCCGCTGCTTGAAAAGATCTCGAGCCGGATCATCAACGAAGTGCGGCACGTGAACCGCGTGTTATACGATATCACGAGCAAACCCCCGGCAACGATCGAATACGAATAACCCTTTCTTTTTTTAATCATCCAGTCCATCTTCTCCCTCAGGTTCCAAGGCGCTTTTCTCCAGAAAAAACCCTGCATTTGCCGTATTTAATCCCGGCCGACATGCAGTTTCAATACACAGAACGACGAATACTTATCTAAATATCCAGCGAGAAAAAAATCATGTCCACCTACAAAGAACTTGACGCAAAATATTACATGCCCTGTTTTGGACGGTCTATGCAGATCGTCAAAGGTGAAGGCTGCAATGTTTGGGACGATAACGGAAACAAATACCTCGACCTGGTCGCAGGAATCGCGGTCTGCAGCACAGGTCACTGCCACCCGCAGGTAGTGGACGCGATATGCCGCCAGGCACATGAACTGATCCACTGTTCCAATCTTTATTACATACCGGGTCAGGCCGAACTCGCAGAAAAACTGAGCAAAGCGAGCGGGATGGGAAAAGTCTTCTTCGGAAACAGCGGAGCCGAGGCGATCGATGCGGCGCTCAAACTTGCCAAAGTCCGCTCAGGACGCAAAAACTTTGTCTCCTTCAACCATGATTTCCACGGCCGGACCGTGGGTTCCCTCGCCGTCACCCACAAACCCCAGATCAGAGAGCCCTTCGAGCCGCTCGGCATCCACTGTGATTTCCCTGAGTACGGCGACCTTGAGGCCCTCAAAGCGGTCGTAAATAAAGATACCGCCGCCGTCGTCTTTGAACCTATCCAGGGAGAGACCGGCGTCATCATCCCGCCGGCAGACTTCCTGCCGGGGATCAGGGATATCTGCGACGACGCCGGCGCTTTGATGATCTGCGATGAAGTCCAGACAGGCATGGGACGGACCGGCAAATGGTTCGCATTCCAGCACTCGACCGTTCAGCCGGATATCATCAGCATTGCAAAAGGCATCGCTTCCGGCTTCCCGATGGGTGCGATCATCGCGAAAGAAGGTCTCGAGTTCACCAAAGGCGAACACGGCAGCACCTTTGCCGGCGGTCCGATCGCCTGCGCCGCAGGAAACGCCACATTCGGCATCATCGAACAGCTCCTCCCGGGAATCGCCGCAAAAGGCGAACTCTTCCGGCAGGGTCTTTCCGCATTCAACCCCAGGGTCCGTGGTCTGATGGTCGGGTTCACGCTTGGGGAATCCGCTCCCAAACTTGCCGAACTCTGTAAGGAAAAGGGTCTTCTCATCAATGTCGCCGGTGACGGAAATATCCGGATCGTTCCGCCGCTGACGATCTCGGCCGACGAAATCAGGTATGCAGTCGGAGTGATCAATGAAGCCGCGGGTCAGATCTGAGTTCATCAAATCAGGCTACGTCTTTGCCAAATCCCCGGCGGAGATCGCAAAGGAGTACGGATTTTTGGAAGTTGCCATGCTCGGGAGCAATGAAAACCCCTCCCCTCCTTCAGACAAGGTCCTCCGGGCAGCTGCAGGCGAACTTTCCGGCGTGAACAGATACCCGGATCCAAAAGCCGCCGAGTTTCATGCGGCGCTGCGGAAATATATCTGCGATGCGCCGGTCGTGACCTCCGGCCTTGGTATGGACGGTGTCATCGAGACCGTTATCCGGACCCTTATTGAGCCGGGAGACAAAGTCGTCATCTCCACACCGACGTTTTCCATGTACGGTCTTGCGGCAAAAGCAGCCTCGGCCTGCGTTGTCAACGTCTCCAGAAATCCTGATTTCACGGTCGATATCGCATCCTTCCTTCATGAAGCGAAGGACGCAGCGCTCTCCTTCCTCTGCACGCCGAATAACCCCACCGGAACTGTGACCCCGGTCAAAGACATCGAATACATCCTTGACAAAATCGACGGCGTTCTTTTCCTGGACTGTGCCTACGTCGAGTTTTCCGATACAGATTATCTGCCGCTGCTCTCATCCCATGACAACCTCATCATCGGGCGGACAATGTCGAAGGTGTATGGTCTTGCGGGTCTTCGGATCGGCTATGCCTTCGTTCCTGCATGGCTGGAAGCTCCCTATGCCGTCGCCGCGACCCCGTTCACGCTGAACCGGGTCTCGGAAGC
The DNA here is from genome assembly GCF_012062385.1 of Methanocorpusculum sp. GPch4. Lineage (NCBI taxonomy): Archaea > Methanobacteriati > Methanobacteriota > Methanomicrobia > Methanomicrobiales > Methanocorpusculaceae > Methanocorpusculum > Methanocorpusculum sp. GPch4. Next base: position 140,987 of record NZ_SIJA01000076.1, read on the forward strand.
CGCCGCATCAGCCGCCGTTTCAGAATCCTCCTACCGTGAATCGTTCATCGCCCATGTACGAAAATGGCGTGATATCTTCATGACAGAGATCCCTTTCCCGGTCTATTTAAGCGGCGCGAACTTTATCCTGATCGACACGGCACCAAGATCGGGTGATGGATCTGCTGATTTTCTCGCAAAGAACGGCGTTCTCGTTCGTTCCTGCACGAGTTTCCCGGGTCTTGGCGATACGTTCATCCGCGTGAGTATCGGCGCAGACTGGGAAAATGAACGGTTTCTTACTGCGGTGAAAAAATTATGATGATCGGGATAACCGGAACACCCGGATGCGGAAAGACCGCGGCCGCAAAACTTCTGCAAAAACTCGGCCATCCCGTCCTTGATCTGAAAACGACGGTCGGTCCGTTCGTTCTGGAACATGACGACGCATCAGGTTCGGACGTCGTGGATGTGGATGCCTGGGCCGATGCGTTTCCCTACACCGAAGGGTTCGTGGAAGGAACGTTCGCCCATTATCTTCCCTGCGATAAGATCGTGATCCTTCGATGCCGGCCGGATGTTCTCAGGGAACGTCTTGCCCCCCGCGGCTATTCCGAAGAAAAGATCCGTGAAAACGCGGAGGCAGAGGCTTTGGACGTCATTTTGATCGAAACCGTTGATTCCTTTGCATCGGAACAGATTTATGAGATCGACACTACAAGTACAGACAGTGAATCTGTGGTCAGGAGCATCCTGTCTTTTGCGAAGGGGGAATCTCCCGCATCGTTTGGATCGCTTGACTGGTCAGAGTATATAACAGATGTAATATGAGTTTAGAATCACTTCGTCCAAAGATCCAGTGGGTGCTGACCCCGATCGCCCGTGCGTTTTCGAAACTGCCGGTAACGCCGAATATGTGGAGCGTGGTCTCGCTGATCTGTGCGTTTATCGCCGGCGTCTTTTTCGCTTTCGGACAGCCGTTTTTCGGCGTGCTGTTTGTTGTGCTGAACTCGTTTCTGGATGTTCTGGACGGAGCGCTCGCCCGGTATATTGGCCTCGCAAGCCCTATCGGTGATTATCTGGATCATGTCTTCGACCGGTATGCGGACCTGTTCATCGTTACCGGTATCATCATCTACGGGGTCCAGACCTGGCAGGCGCCGGTTCCCGCCTGGGTGATTGGTCTGTTTGCCCTCACCGGGGTCCTGCTCTCCTCGTATCTCGGGACCCAGGCGCAGGCTGTCGGCCTGAAACGAAATTACGGCGGTCTCCTCGGCCGCGCCGACCGTCTGGTCCTTTTGATGGTGTTTGGTCTTGCCGAGTTCATCTACCCTGCCCCGATCCTGTTTGGTCTGCCGTTTCTTGGCTGGATGCTTGTTGTGTACGGATTTTTCGGCCACATCACCGCGGTCCAGCGGTTCGTGATGTCGCTCAAAGAACTGAACGCGGGAAAAGGGCAGTAGAGCCTGACTATTCTGAATAGAGCAGTATAAAAAAAGACCGCGGCCGTATTTTTCGGCCGCATACATTATTCCCTGTTTCTTACTGAACGGTTTGTGCCAGCTTCTTGTAACAGATGATCTCCAGCACACCGTTTTTCAGATGTGTCTGGGTCTGTGACGGATCGATACCGGCAACCGGGATCACTGCTGAGTATTCCCGGTTCGCGCCGGCATTGAGCTGAAGTTTGCCGTCCTGATAGGCGATAAAGAAATCATCCTGACACTCCGGGGGGAGTTCTGTCTGGATGATCACTGTTCCCTTATCCTCAAACATCTCGATGGGGATCGTTTTATTGTGGACCTCATCGGGTGTCAGATGGATCTTACCGCCGGAAAGGACAAACTTCACGCCGACGACAGGCGGAAGTTTTCCCTCGCTTTCTCCAGAAACATGACTGATCAATATTTTATGGATGATATCCATTAATTCCCTGTATGCATCATCTGGTGTTTCCGGCATGCTGTTTCATCTCCGAGGTGAAGAGAGTTGTTCTCTTCACGCATCTGCGTTGTTAATTATCTCTTTGATTCTGCTAAAGTCTTTCTGATGAGACATCAGCAGTTCATCAAGCTCACGGAGTTTTTCGGTGAGCCCGTCGTTTTTGTATTCTGCGGTTTCCAGAAGAGAAATGCCCTTTTCGAGGGTCTTTCTCTCCTCTTCATTGAATCTGTACTGCCATGAACTCCTCTCGGCGCTGCGTCTTCCCGCCTTGTCGAGGGAGGGCCGTACCCGCTTCAACGCGGCATCGAAGTGTTTGGCGAAGATCTTCACGCTGGATACGGCAAGCGTGATCTCCGCTGCCTCGTGGCCCGCCATCACCTTGACGAACTCGCGGATCGCGACCATCTTTGCCTCGCGGACGAGCGCTTCGATGTCGGCGCCGACAAACCCTTCGGTTTTTTCGACCAGGTCCTCAAGGTCCACATCTTCAGCAAGCATCGCGCTGATGTCTTTGATGTAGACATCAAGGATCTGCTTTCGTCCTTCCCGGTCCGGCGGGGGCACGAAGATGTGCTGTTCAAGTCGTCCCGGTCTCAGGAGAGCCGGGTCGATCATGTCCGGGCGGTTGGTCGCGCCGATCACGACGACGTTTTTCAGTTCTTCGAGTCCGTCGAGTTCGGTCAGGAACTGGCTGACGACGCTTTCGGTCACGTGGGAGGAGCCTTCGTAGCTTCCTCTGCGGGGAACGATCGAGTCGATCTCGTCGAAGAAGATGATCGAAGGCGATGCGAGCCGCGCTTTTCTAAATATCTCCCGGATGCCTTTCTCGGACTCGCCGACCCACTTCGACATCAGCTCCGGCCCTTTGACCGAGATGAAGTTGCATTCCGATTCGTTTGCAACTGCCTTGGCAAGCAGCGTTTTTCCGGTCCCGGGCGGCCCGAACATCAGGAAGCCTTTCGGTGATTTCGTGGCGAACTGTTTGTAGACCTCGCTGTATTTGAGCGGCCACTCGACCGCCTGCTGGAGTTCCTCTTTCACAGAGTCAAGACCGCCGACATCGGACCAGTGGATATCGGGCACTTCGACGAGGACCTCACGCATGGCGCTCGGCTGCACCATCTTCATGGCCGATTCAAAGTCCTCGGCGGTGACTTTCAGGTTTTCAAGCTTCTCGGCGCTGATCTCTTCGTCCGGATTCATGCCGGGAAACGCCCGGCGCAGGGCATGCATCGCGGCCTCTTTCACCATCAAGGCAAGGTCTGCTCCGACAAATCCGTGCGTGGTGTTTGCGTACTTATCCAGCTTGACGTTCTCGGAGAGCGGGACGTTTCTTGCATGGATCTGCAGGATCTCGTGCCTGCCGTCTTTGTCCGGAACGCCGATCTCGATCTCCCGGTCGAAGCGTCCTCCGCGGCGAAGCGCCGGATCGATCGAGTCGGGGAGGTTCGTTGCCGCGATCACGATGACTTTTCCGCGGCTTTTGAGGCCGTCCATCAGTGAGAGCAGCTGGGCAACGACACGGCGTTCCACCTCGCCTTTTGCCTCTTCACGCTTCGGGGCGATCGAGTCGATCTCGTCGATGAAGATGATCGACGGCGCGTTCTCCTCGGCTTTTTCAAAGATCTCACGGAGCTTTTCTTCAGAATCTCCGTAGTATTTGGAGATGATCTCAGGTCCCGAGATCGTGTCGAAGTAGGCTCCCGCTTCATTTGCGACCGCCCGGGCGATCAGGGTTTTACCGGTTCCGGGAGGGCCGTAGAGAAGAACTCCCTTCGGCGGTTCGATCCCGAGCTTCTCGAATACTTCAGGATGCCTGAGCGGGTACTCGATCATCTCGCGAACGAGCGAGAGTTCGCGGCCAAGACCGCCGATATCCTCGTAATGGATGTTACCTGCCGATTTTCCTTTCGGGGCATCCTCGCCTTTGTAGACGCCTTCTTTATAGTTGACGGTCGTTTCCGACCCGATGATCGCGACATCTCCCGGCGAGACCTCCGAGACGGCGAAGTCGACATACTCGGTGTTGTAGTTGGAGAATCCGCCCCATCCCGAGAAGAACGGATCCTCTGACTTGGTCTGGAACCCGAAGGTCATGATCTGGCCTTTCGTGATCGGCCGGCCGGCGAATTTGCTCTGGATCGTCTGTTCCAGCGCCCGGCTGTCGAGACGGATGCTCTGCGAGATGGGCTGGAGCGTGATCTTTGCAGCGGTCTTTGGAACGACCTTTTCAACCGTGACCGTATCTCCGATACCGGCGCCGGCTGATCTGCGGATGTCTCCGTCTATCGCGATCCCGCCCGATCCGGATACAGAAGAACGCATGACTTTGGCGGCGCCGATGCGTTTTCCGGTGATCTTGATGAAGTCTCCGGACTCGACGCCGAGTTTTGCCATGACGTCGTTATTTATCTTCGCGTATCCGCGTCCGACGTCGTTGTATTCTGCCTCCTGCACGATCAATGAAATTTTTGTATTCTCTGTCATTTTTTATCACTTCCACGGTGGTATAACTATAGGTAACATCCATCGAATATTTAAAGTATGTGTGGGGGCAAACAAAATCCGGCTAACAGAAGATTATTTATAGGCGTGCAATGCAGAAAAACACCCGGCGCGCGGAAAGGCAGGTGATAATTACCATATTTTTCGTAGTTTTGGATAGGTATATCTCAATATAGCGAGCATTACTGTAGTGATACAAATGAAAAAGAATGTACTTGCGATCCTCCTGCTCTTTGCGGTCTTTGCTCTCTTCGCTTTCCCTGCGGCAGCTGAAGACAGCCAGACCGACAAAGTGATCCTCGTCTCCGGATACGGATCATCTGCCACCTCGCCTGACAAAGTAACGATCAGCTTCGGCGTCGAGACCGAGAACCCTGATGCAGCCATCGCTCAAAGTGAAAATGCCGCACTGATGGCAAAAGTTGTTGCCGCACTCAAGAATGCCGGCATCAAAGATGCGAACATCCAGACGACCGGATACACCATCTACTCCTATGTCATCGGCGAGTATAATCCCGGCAAGTGGGCAAATGGAACCACCGTCTACAAAGTAACGAACACGGTCAGAATCATCTCCTATGATGTCGACAAGGCCGGATCTTACATCGATGCCGCAGTCGAAGCCGGAGCAAACAACGTGAACAGTCTTCAGTTCGGTCTTTCCGACGAAAAACTGATCATCGAAAGAAACGCTGCGATCATCTCTGCAGTTAAGTCGGCACGCGCCGATGCAGATTCCGTTTCCTCGGCACTTGGTCTGAAGATCTCGGGAACCGGGACCATCAACGTAGGTCAGAGCTACACGCCGGTCTCCTACTCGAATGCCGAAGTCATGATGGCAAAAGATGCCGCAGGCAGCCGTGTCCCGACCACCATCGAATCAGGCGAGATCAAAACAACGGCCACGGTTTCGATCGTCTACACCTACTAAAAATAAGAGAGATGATCTCTGCCGCCCCTTTTTTTTAAATACGTTAATTGCCGGCAAGTTCCCGGATCACCGCGACGAGGGTGTTGACCTCGCTTTCGGTGTTATAAAAGGAGATGCATGCCCGGGCCGTTCCTTTTTCTGCAGAGAGATACCGCATAAGCGGCTCTGCGCAGTGCAGACCGGATCTGATCTCGATCCCGTGCTCGTCATCCAGATGTTCCGCGATCTCGTGAGGGGCAAAACCTTCGACCGTGAAAGACACAACGCCGATACGGTTTTTCGGATCCTTGCATGAGTAAAGGGTGACCCCCGGGATCTTCGCAAGTCCGCTGATCATCAGGTCGGTGAGTTTTCGTTCGTGCGCCTCGATCTGCTCCATCCCGATGCCGGTCAGAAACTCCACCGCGGCGGCGAGCCCGATGCCTCCGGAGATGTTTGGCGTGCCGGCTTCATACTTCTGATACCCGTCCGCCGGAACATATCCGTCGTCGTTCACGCTTGAAACCATTCCGCCGCCAAGGAGGAGAGGTTCAAGGATCGGCTCTTTCATCCAGAGAACACCGGTCCCCATCGGTCCAAACATCTTGTGACCGGAGAAGGAGAGGAAGTCCGCGCCGAGCGCCTCCACATCGACCGGCATTCGCGGAACTGACTGCGCCGCGTCCACCGCGAGCAGTGCGCCGTATTTTTTACACAGCCGCGAGATCTCGGCGATCGGGGTGATCGTTCCCGTAACGTTCGAAGCATGAGTCACGGCGACGAGCCGGACCGATGCATCCATCGCTGCTTCGAATGCGGCCATGTCAAGGGTCAGGTCGTCGTTGAGTCCGACGATCCGAATCTCCACGCCTTTCGCTTCGAGTGCCTTCCAGGGAAGAAGATTCGAGTGGTGCTCGAGGATCGTCGTTACGATCACGTCCCCTTCCTTAAATGAAAGACCGCGGGCGATCATGTTGACCGCTTCGGTCGTGTTTTTCACAAACACCGTGGTTCCGGCCGATCCGTTGATGAACGCAGCGGCCTTTTCGTGGGCATGCCAGTACTTCTGGGTCGCGATCCTCGTGAGACGGTGGACCCCCCGCCCGACGTTCGCACGATAATGCCGCTCGAACTCATCCATCGCCGCAAGAACGCACTCGGGCGACCAGGTCGTCGCGCCGTTGTCGAAGTACATCAGGTCCCCCATCATCGGAAACTCGCTTCGAAGAGCTTCCCAGTCAGGTTCGGGGATCTGTTTTGGTTCGGGCACTGCCGGGACGCGGTCCTCGACGATGTCGGTCGTTTTTCCCTCAGGCATGAGGTGGGCGACAGAGGCGGGCGTGCTTCTTCTGATCTTTTTCTCCGTCAGATCAAGGCCCGCTTCTTTGACGAGCTCCTGCATTTTCGGCGGGAGTTCCTTCCAGCGCCAGAGACCCCAGGTGACGAACTCCTGCGGAAGGCCGCGCTCCTCCGCCCATCTTGTGAGGAACTCTTCCCAGCGGTCCGCCATCTCCGGGTGGGTGACGCGAAGCGTTTCAAGCTCGGATTCGAGCATTGCCGGGCAGAGATAACAGCCGATCCGTTCATATCCGCGTTCGTAGAGCGGGTTGTAGGGAAGTTCCCTGAGCCACAGATAGAAGAACACATCAAGAGCCCGCCAGGACCTGATCGGGGAGAGGTTCAGCTGCAGGGGATTGGTCGGGTTCTGACTCAGTGCTTCAAGCGAAGCCCGGCTCCAGGACTCATACCAGCGGTTTCCCTGGATCGTCAGACACTCTCCGGTATCTGCGAGATGGACTTTGAGCGGATTGAGTTTGAGCAGTTTGCAGCACCAGCGGTGATCCTTTCCCGGCGGTCCGGCTTTTTCCACTGCCTGCCAGAAGTCGCCGGCTTTCTGAATGATCTCGACGCCTTCTGCCTTCACGAAATCGATGGTTTCCGGGAACTCAAGACCGGTATCGATGAAGAACGCCTCGGTCACGCCGGCTTTTTTGGCGATGCTCCAGACGGCGGTGCTGTCTTTTCCTCCGGAAAATGAACAGTTGACCCGGGGTTTTTGCGGGGCATTCTGTCTGATCTCGCGGATCGCGTTTCGCTCCATGTTTTTGATGTGGAAGGCGTTCTTTTCGACCGCATCTTCCCATGAGGGGTTTGGCCGGGATTTGATTGGTGAAACACTGTTGAGCTCTTTTATCCTGACCGCACCTTCTTTGAGGATGCCGGTGCCGTATTTATTTTTATAGCGGAGAATGACGACTCCGTCTGAGATCCCGGTCGTCGTGACTTTTACCTTCTTTCCGCCGAGTCTTCCTTCCGGCAGACCGGCCGCCTCCTTTTCGAGATCGATGATGCCTTTGTCGGCTTTGCCGATCAGATAAGGCAGCGCCTCGGCTTCAAGGTCGAGATTGAATCTTCTCGCTACCGGGTCGAACCAGAGCCAGGCGAACCGAACGCCGTTTGCGATGATGAGATCATTCCGGTCGAGTCCTCCGGCTTTGTTCAGAACAAGGATCTTCGGGACGGTGACGTTGTCGCCGAACCGGGTTTTTATGAGGGAGGAGATGAGGTCGTGATCGGCTTTTAAGGCAGGCCTGATATCATACGGCTGCTGGAGCGGGATCTTTATGCTGTCTGTATCACAGGCGCAGGTTTTTGCCAGCAGAGGGATGTTGCATGCAGGACACCAGTACAGGAATTTTGTGACGAAGTCATCGCTTTCTTTGATATAGTATCCGGGCTTGAGCTCCTTTTTCGGTACAGGTTTCTTTTCGCCCCGTACACGTACAGGTTTTTCTGCTTTCTTTCTATAATGCGGTTTCTTATATTCGTGCGGCACGATGGATATCTATTGGTTTTTTACAGAGAAAAAGAACTGCCCCGGTTGAGAGGACGCATGTTTGGAAAAGCCGGGGCAGGGGGTCCGGGTCGAAAGCACGGGACGGGGGCGGTTCGTCCTCCCGCACACCCGTTTTCCCCCAGAAAGCATTCCCCAACTCTCATAAGGAATGAAGGCGCATATACTAAGGAATTCGTATGGCTATCGAGAATGGTACATATATTAAACTCAGCTACACCGGATCTGTGAACGGTGTTCCCTTCGATACAACCGACGCTGAAGTTGCAAAGACCGCCGGAATCTTCCGTGAAAATGCAATGTACGGCCCTTCGATCGTCAAAGTCGGCGCAGGCCACCTTCTTCCCGGCGTTGATGAGGATCTTGCAGGCAAAGAGATCGGCAAGGAATACACTCTTGTTGTTCCCGCAGAAAAGGCATTCGGCGAGCACAAAAAAGAGGAACTCAAAGCTATCGACAAGAAAGCTTTCGAGAAGAAACCCGAACTCTTCGAGCGTGTAAAGATCGAAGGCCGCGACGGTGTTGTTGTAAACAAAGTCGGCAGCAGATACATCGTTGACTTCAACCATCCGCTTGCAGGCCAGGATGTCGCCTACGTCTACACCATCGAAGGTGTTGTCGAGGACGGCACCGAGCAGCTCGCAGGAATGATCAAACTCCTCACCGGCCGCGATATGAAGGTCAGTGCAGAGGACAAGACCTTTGTCTCCATCGAGATCCCCGCAATGATGGCGATGTACAACCAGAACTGGCTCATGACCCAGTATATGGTTTCCCAGGAAGCATTTCTGATCTTCCCGGAGATCGAGAACGTGAAGTTCATCGAGTCCTTCCCGCGCCCGAACTACAAGGCTGAAGAAGAAAGCGCACCTGCAGAAGAGCAGGCAGCTGAATAACCCATACTCTTTTTTTCTGACGGATCCTATTATTCGTCAATGATCCGACATCCTGCACGTCTCTGGAAAGTCTCCGGCGAGAAGATCTCCTGCGGTGTCTGCGCCCGCAGATGCATGATCGCAAAAGGCGGGAGAGGATTCTGCGGCGTTCGGGAAAATACGGACGGCGTTTTGTATGCGAACTCATACGGTCTTTTGACGGCGGCAAATCTCGACCCGATCGAAAAAAAGCCGCTGTATCATTTTCTGCCGGGGACAACGACGTTTTCCGTGAGCGGTTTCGGCTGCAATTTTACCTGTAAACACTGCCAGAACTACACGCTTTCGCAGACGAGGAGTATCCCCGCCGAGTATGTGCCGCCGGAAGCGGTCGTCCAGGAAGCGATTCTGCTTGGCGCGAAAAGCATCTCGTTTACATATAATGAGCCGACGATCTCGTTTGAGTATGTGTATGATACGGCGAAACTCGCAAAGGAACAGGGTCTTACTTCGGCTTTTATCACGAACGGGTATCTTTCGAAAGAGGCACTCCTCGAACTCGCTCCGTATCTTGGCGCGATCCGTATCGATCTGAAGGCGTTCACGGATGCATTTTATAAAGAGGTCTGCGGGGCGCGGCTGAAACCTGTTCTTGATACGATCCTGCTTTCGAGGGAGCTCGGTCTCCATCTGGAACTGGTGACACTCGTTATCCCGGGGTATAATGACAGTGTTGACGAAATAGACGCGATGATTGACTGGGTCATGACAAATCTCGGGCCGGCGGTGCCGCATCACTTCACGGCGTTCATGCCGATGTATCATATGCAGGATGTTTCCCGAACGCCGTTTTCGACGCTCGACCGGATCTACCGCCAGGCGAAAGCCCACGGTCTGTATTATCCGTACATCGGGAATATGCCGCATGCCGAAGGCTCGAAGACGATTTGCCCGGGGTGCGGAGCGGTGCTAATCGATCGAAACGGGTTTTCGTCAGTCGAACCGGGGCTTGAGGGGGGACACTGCAGGAAGTGCGGGCGGAAGATCGAGGGTGTTTTTTCGCTTGCGGATCTGTAAGATCTCGCACCACGATTTTTTTAGAAAAAAAGGGTGTTTGTTGAGTGCGAACTCCAGAGAAATCCCACCGCGAATAATCGCGAATAAACGCGAATCGCATTTTTCCAGTTCCGCCCTCTTGACCTTCGGTCGCGTCACTACGCTCCGCCTAATCGGCTCCGCGTGGCCGTGACGGCGGAACGAAAAATGCTGGAAAACCCGCGTCGCGGGTTTTCTTAAAACAATTACTCAAGATTATTGCAGAATTCCTTGGCCCCTTCGATATCCATATTTAACTGAATATATGACTGATTCAACAAATCATCTGGTAAATACTTGTCATATTTTCGTGTTTCCTTAAACACCCTACTCATTGAATTCAATATCTCATTAAAATCAACTGAATCAAAATCAATGGATTTTAATTTATCCCGAATGTAGGCTTCACCATTTGGGGAGTAAAAACCAATATCAAGATTTTCCACCTTGACCTTCATCCAATGTAACAGGATATCCAATGTATTTTGTACTCTTGTTCCTGCAAAAGTCTTTAGAATATTCCCATCTTCAAGTTCAATGTTAATTTCATACTGTTCAAATGCCTCCATTAAAATAGGGGTTGAGGCCTTCGCCAAGTATCTTGGAATATATCTCTGTTCGTAAATCTCCAGCATCTTCTCATGGATTTTTTTATGGATAGATTGTCCATTACCATGGAATGATAACAATTTCTTCTGTTCTGTTCTAACAACCAGAATCGTAGATGATTTTTCATTGATAGAAACAACCTTCCATCTTTTTCCTGCAAGAAGGAAAACAGACTCAACCTCGATTGCTCTTATATCACTTTTATCAAGCCTGCCAATTTCTTTTCCGTTTGCTACAATCTTCCATTCATCTGATGTAATAAAAGCAGCGTAAAACTTGTAATTTTCTACAATCTTTTCGCCATTATTACCGAGAGTCAACACCTCATCTGGTAATGAATAGATTATCCCATCTTCATTGAGTTTACGTAAAATCTTCATGAACTCCTGTTTATCAAACTGACCCTGAAATGCTTTAAGAGCAATAGCCTGGTAGATATCACTTGCCTTCTTTCCACCTGTCTGTCCCAAATATGACAAAATCTGATGAATGAAAGTAGAATAATCTTTGACGTGGGTATTCATTGGTTCACACCAGCCTTCAAGCATCAATTCGACCATAGCAATACTTTGAATCAATGATAATCTCAACGTATCCTGTAACTGCGTGTCTGGATTGATTTTTGGCACTTCTAAAACGAATTGGAATTCTCGTGCTTCTCCCTCTTTTCGTCCACTTCTACCTAGTCTTTGTATCAGAGAAGAAACAGAAAATGGTGGGAATAAAAAGACAATGCGATTGATATTCCCAATATCTATTCCAAGTTCGAGGGTATTTGTACAAAATACCGAAATGTTTTGATGAGTTTTCAAATCTAATTCTGTTAGCTCTCTTAACTCTTTAGCTAAAGAACCGTGATGGATATAAAATATATTCGGATAATGCATTTTTTTGGAAAGCATTTGCATATTGTCACAATTTAGCTCAAGAGAAACTTTGGAATTTGCGAAAATAAGATTCTTATCTTTGCTGATTATATTGAATAAAGCTGAATCGAATTCTGATGGTTGATATTCAGGCAAACCATGACTCTGCTCTTTATTTACATCATCTGATTGAGCTGATTCAACCTTTTTGTCTTCATCATCCTTTTCGTAGAAGACTTTGATTGCACCACGTGTAATTTTATCTGTAGTTGTGTCTTCAATGATTTTCACACTATTTGGATTGTCGTGATTAAGCCAATCCTTTAAAGCATCGGGATTATTCAATGTGGCCGACAATCCAATTTTGATTGGGTGTATATCTGCAGCCTCCTCTATCCTGTTTAGAAGACTTTTTAGTTGAGTTCCCCGTTCATTCTCAACAAAACTATGAATCTCATCAATCACAACATACTCAAGTTGCGAAAATAGTAGTGGTAGTTTCTCCGATTTATTTAGGAATAGAGCCTCGATTGATTCCGGCGTAATCAATAAAATACCACATGGGTTTTTCAACAGTCTTGTCTTTTTTGACTGACTGGCATCACCATGCCATTTGGTGATTGGAAACTCCAAATTTGAACACAGTTCCTCAATTCTTCTAAACTGGTCATTGATCAATGCTTTAAGTGGTGAAATATAGAGAATTTTTAGAGCGGTATTTGCACTTTCGGCAACTAGAGATATTATTGGAAGAAAGGCTGCTTCCGTTTTACCACTGGACGTTGGGGCTGATATTATCAGATCGCTGGGTGTCTGCATGAGATGAGCAATAGCCTCATCTTGAATCGGTTTGAATCGTTCCCAACCTAGTTTGTATATGATTTTCTGAATTTTGGGGTCAAGTAATTCAAATGAGGTTATCATTTATTACCTACAGTTTAAATTCAAACAACTCATCTTCTTCATTTTTATCAGGGATAATTGTTTGAGTATCTATGAAATCACTGATACTACTATTTGGATAATTTTCAAGTTGTGTCAGGAGTCCGACAAACGCTTTATTTGACTCACGCGGCGAAAGATATGCCTGGGTTCCCAGTTTATTTAATAAACTCTGTAAATACTGCTGGATTTCTAAATCCGTAACTAAATATTTACTCTTGTCACCCAATGCAAATACATTCCTGATGTTGAAAAACAAAACGTACAATTCTTCCGGAGATAGATTGGAAAGCCGAATTACTGGTCCAGATAAATCTTCCATACCCTTTTTTGAATTAGGATTATCCGCAAGTCTTGTTTCAAGAGCCTCATAACTGTTCATCCCTTTGTATTTGTCTTCTAAAAATGCAGGAGTCCCGCTGAAAATAAAACCAATATGTTCAGTGGAACCTTGTGTTGAATCATTGATAATCGACAGAAGCACTTCGTAATTTTTATTTCTGATTTGGGACTGGAGCCTTTGTAAGACTGCAAGTTCATCAATATTGACCACGAGCCCATTATACCCAGCCAAAGTCACAAATCCAGCATACAACTTCAAATAATCGTAGATTTCTGAGTCATTAATGATCGTTCTAACACCCAGGTCGTTCCTTGCTTCGGTTTTGGTTGTGTACTCCGCCCGTAACCAGCGTAAGGCATTTGACATTTGTATATCATCCCCACGGTCGTATGCAAGCAAATATTCTGTTATAACCTTGCTAAAATCATAACTGTTTACATACTTTTCCAGGGGTAATAAACTCTTATGTATATTTTCAATATTGATTTCCAGACCACTTTTGATAACTGAGGTTGCCCATTTTTCAATTATGGATTGTAAAGCTCCACCATCCGGTTTGGTTTTTGTAGAAAGATTATTGATCAATTCACTGAAGAGTGCTCGTGCTTTCCCGTCGGACGAACTTAAGACCTTAGATATAGAAATATCTGCAAATGCAACAACCAAATTTGATTCATGTGCGACTAGTTTGGCGAGGGTCAAAAAGAATGTTTTTCCACACCCATAATCACCAATAATAAAACGTGTGGTTGCTCCTCCAGAAGAAATCGATTCGAAATCTTTTAGCATCTCTGCAATTTCACGCGATCTTCCAACCTGAATGTGCTGAATGCCGATTTTTGGTACAATACCAACTTTAAGAGATCCGACAATTGCTTTCTTTTCCCTTGGTTTAATTATGGTTTCACTCATGATTCCACTCCTAATTCTACTAATTGCTCTGCAAAGTCTTTATTTATTCTGAATATGCCACATTCTTCTTCAAGTAAATATTCACCATACGTATTATCCGTCCATTCATTTACCATCTCAACTGCATTGTTTAGCATAAGATGATAAGGTTTGAAGATATTCTTTAATTCTTCTGATGACCAGGTATCTTTTTGGATAAGTTGAGAGAAAAAGATTGCGGGAATCTCCGCTTCTTGTGTCTCTATAACACCTATAACTGTCTCTTCCAATTCTTCCGTTTCAATCACCACGAAACCAGAAGACTCCTCTGCAAATATCTCATTTAGAGACATCTGAACTTTTGCAGTATCACCTAAAACAAATGCAAGTTTTGCAGGGTCAATTTTAAACTCTTTGGGTTGATATGATTCCTCAATTGGACGAGGGATAATAGAGCCAAGTTTTGGTTTCCCCGACCCAAGTTGAATAGTAACAACATCTCTATCCTGCTGTAATTCGTTAAGACATTTTGTTAGATATTCACTCGGTAAAGAGAGTTGTTTGAATACTTTTTCTAATAATTTTTGTTCTTCAATAGTGATCGTATTATCTATTGCAGCTACGGAGATGAGATAGGTTGAAATCAAATTTATCGATTCTGGTTCTGCGGATTTGATTATATCAGCAAAACCTGAGATATTGACCTGTTTTGTAATGGAATAAAGTTCCCCGCGTTTTTCAAGTCTCTCCTTCTCCATCAGACTAAGTTTGAAATTGGTCTTAAGGGTTTTCTGGATTAATTTGACCTCTCCGTCTTCTAAGAAATCATCTTCCAATGCAACTTTATAGCCGAGATCAAACCACAGACTTGGGATGATAAAGTTGTTATTTTTGAGATTATCTTTATGAGTGGAAGTGAACAATATCACCTTATCAGTGGATTTGTAAGCCCTCTTGACAAGATATGCACTTGGTTCTATTTTGTACCCCAATGATTCGCAGCAATCAACAAGGAATTCGGATTGTCTCAGCGTCAATTTTTCATTCTCGGGAAAAGCAAAGAATTCCTGAAGTGCCCTAATTTCCATAACACTGTTGTTCTGTATTTTTGCATCAAAAAATTCTTTATTCGGATTAATACCATTGAATCTTAAATTTGATGACAAATAGGCACATTTTTCAACATCGGTCAATGCATCATTTGAACTGTCGATTTTTCGGATGGTAATATTTTGAAATCCCCTCTTCCATTTGCCCTTACAAGATTGATATGTAGCTTTGATTTCTGATACCGGGGTTAATGATTTGTATTGCACTGGTCGTACTATGAAAGAGTAGGGTGATGCGTGATTATAGGTAAATGAGGTATCAGTTTCAGTATATAGTTCTGGCAGATTCAATACTTCAATCTCTTTTTCTACATAATAGGTGAAAAGTTCACGTTGTCTCTTGCCAAGGTTTAACTGATAATCAGAATCAAAGAGTTTTTCAAGAATGGAAGGGAGAACCGACTGAGATAACATGTATGTTCCCTTCGTGAGTTTGTATAAGAGATCACTTATTGGAATATTCCGATAATCCCTTGGGAGAGTCGTGATAAATTGGATAAGGAAATCAGTTTCGTCGGGAGTGAAGTTATCGATTTTTAAGATTAAATATGATATAAAATTCCCAGAATAATTGCTGAATGAGAAATTCTCAGAATAAATATTATACAAACGAATTAGTTCGAAAAGTATTACTTTCTGATCTTTTTGTTCAACAAAAGCCCGATGTTCTAACCCGTAATAGTAAATAAAAACATATCCGATATCAATTGGATCCTTTTTGCCGTTTACAAGCCATTTGATATACATCCCTTTTTGGAGATTTGTCAAGCGACTGAACCTTGGCCAATATCCCAATTCGTATGAATCATTCCCGCTAAAATCGGGTTTACTTGTAAGATAGATAACAAATGGATACGAAGAATCATTAGAAGTGTTTTTAGATGTATAAATCAAGGGATCAACAATCGTATATCCAAATAATGAAATATTCTCCCCTAATGTATGAAAAGTGATTATGTTGTTGTTTGAATTGGCAGGTGACACAGGATTTGACTCAGATTGCTTATGTGCAGGGGTGGTTTGAGTAAGAACGGGCTCATTATGAATTGGTTCAGGTAAAATGGTATTTTTATTCGTATTTATTACGTCTTTTTTATTTAATCTATAAATTAAATAGATAATTAGGAAGAGGATTACAAGACCAAGGCCTATTACCTGAAACATTACGATTAGTAAAAACGCAGCAAATATAATAAATATCCATTTTATAATTTCATTCATAAGTCATCACGGAATTTAATTGTTTTCATTTTTCTGCAAAAAACAACATTTATCTAAGTATATAGATTACTTCACTTCAATAAAAAACTACCTTGGACTAGAATATATGATATTAGAAATAACGATTTGATATTTTTTTAATAGGACTTACGCGGTGTGATCTCAAATGAAAAACTGACGTACGTATGAGATGCACTTCGATTTCGTGTACGGCATTAGTGTAGACACAAGAGAAAAACCAACCGCGAATCGGCGCGAATCCCGCAAGCCGATGGCTTGCTCCCAGAATCGGATTTGCTGTTCCTCACTTTCGCAATCCAGCTTCGCTGTCTTGCTCATCCCTTCATCGGGAGCGTTCGGGCAAATCCTGTCGCCGCCCCAGCGGCTCCCATTATTGATTTGCCTCTTGATCTTATGTCATGATTATATGTTGTAATTGTCAGTAAAATGGATATTATTCAGATTAAGAACTGCTCAATGAATTTCTCCCTCACGGGAGGCGCAGGGGCGCCGACAGGATTTGCCCGAACGTTCCCGATGAGGGATGAACCGGCGGGGCGATAGCGGGTTGGCGACGAAGTCGACGACCTTAGCGGAGCAAGTCGATAGACTTGCGAAAGGCCCGCCGTGTTCAAGTGAGGAACAGCAAATCCGATTCGCTCGCCCGAAGGGCGGATTCGCGCCGATTCGCGGTTGGTATTTCTCATGCATCCACAGCAAGTCATCACCCTTCCGAATTGGATTCACACCAACACCGCGTAAGTCCTATTAGAAATGGGATTTGTCATCTGTCTGACTCTGCCGATTTTCCGACCCCATCTTGGGTAGTTATTGAGGAATTATAATCACGAGGGAGGAACTATTCTATGATATGCTGGTGGAATGGCCTATAGTGTATAACAAAGAGCTGTACGAGATAATTAGTTATGATTATCTCATCAAGTGTGCAAAAAATAAAAGGATACTTGAGTGGAATCATGCGTATGAGGCATATCTGAAATCTGAATGGGAGAAGATGTTTCCAGATGAGAGATATGATTTGGAAAATATTGGGGAATTATTTTTTGAGGGGTCTTATTTTGTACGACCTGATTACGTTATGAAAGATTTCAGAAAAGCAATTCAGGAAGGGGTCAAATTAACAGGCTTACATCTTGAAGGAGCTAGTTTCTATTGTTCACGACTTGAAGGGGCCTGTTTTTCAGAAGCCCATCTTGAGGGAACTGATTTCAGTTATGCACATCTTGAGGGAACTGATTTCAGTTATGCACATCTTGAGGAAGCCGATTTCGAGGAGGCCCATCTTGAGGAAGTCGATTTCGAGGAGGGCCATCTTGAGGAGGCCGATTTCGAGGAGGGGCATCTCAAGGGAGCTAATTTCAGTAATGCACATCTCGAGAATGCCAATTTTCTAGGGGCCCATCTTATGGGAGCTAATTTCTATAATGCACATCTTGAGAGTGCCAATTTTCTAGGGGCCCATCTTGAGGATGCCGATTTCCCAATGGCTCATCTTGGGGGTGTCGATTTCAGTAATAAACATCTTGAAGGGGCTATTTTCAGTTATGCACATCTTGAGAGAGTCAATTTTTTAAGTACCCATCTCGAGGGAGCTATTTTCAGTTATGCACATCTTGAGGAAACTGATCTCAGGAGTGCATATCTTGAAGGAACTGATTTCAGTTATGCACATCTTGAAGGTGCTAATTTCGATAATGCACATCTCGAAGGTGCTAAATTTATTCTTGCAATATTTAACGGAGAGACCCTTTTTAACGACAACTTGATTGATACTAAAACTGATTTCACTGGGACCTCCCTCTCATCAGCCCGTATCTACCCGGAACTCAGAACACAGCTGGAACGAAACATTCGGCAACTTCGCTGGACAGAATGGTATAATAAATCGAAACTATATCCAATTCTAGCAAAAATCAAGAATCCCAATATTGTTTATATCTCACCTAGAAATTTCCCTGAAGAGCCGGAATGGTATATGAAGCGTTGCTGGGTTGATACGATCATCAATGCTTTTGTCAGAACATTCTGGCGGATCTCTGATTACGGCAGTTCAACAAAACGAATCATTGCCATATTTTTCAGCTGGAACATACTCTGGGCAGTCATCTATTATTATCTCCTGCCGTTTTTGCCGGGGACCTCCACAACCGTTCTGAACGTATCCAACATCTGGGCCGCGATACTACAGACCAATCTCATGATGTTCAGCATCACCGATTTGGCAACAGAAGGACTGGATATCCTTCCAATGTTTTTTGTTACGATCCATATTGTCGTCGGATACTTCATTCTTGCCGCACTCATCACCCGTCTCGGCATCATGTTTCAGAATTTGAGTCCATAGACTATTCTTTTTTTACTGGAGGGCATACGGAAAAATAATGGATCATAGGTGCTGATACTTGAGATACTCCACCGCGGGTCGACTCGCAAGTTTCCTTCGAAAACTTGCTCAGCTGAACCCGGTCCGATGGACCGGGCCGCCTCCGCTAAGATCGCCGGCTATGCCGTCGATCCGCCTTCGCGCCTGAGTCGCGTCCCCGCACCCCGAAATCAGAAAAGAGAGAATTAGAACATAAGAAAAACCCGCATACAAGTTTGCAAAGCGAAACGGAGAGCAAATATGAAGCAGAGCACACCGCGTAACTCCTATTGAAAAAAAGAAAAGAAGATCCGGTTAGGTAAACTTCATCGTATTAATTTTAAGAAGCCTGGTCGCGCCGTCCGCGAACACTCCCCTGACCGCGATATCCCGCGTCCCGGTAACGCCGGAACAGGCGTTACTGAAACGCACTTCCCCGGTTCCTGCAGTTGAGATCGGGATGCATGCGACCGAAGCAGGCAGCACGACACCTTCGATCTCCAGAGAAAGCATCACAAGATCATTGACCCGGCGTCCCTCATAGATCGTCACGATCACATCATTCCCGACCACAAACACATGCAGCAGAACATCCGGATCTTCGAGTGATTTGTCCACGACATACCCGGTTCCGACCAGCGCCGCCAGGGCGAATACCCCGACAATGAAAAGCGAAGCAATACCGAGAACACCTGCCATGACCATGCGTTTTTCTTTCTGTGTTTGTTTTTTGTATCGTAGTGCCAACTTGATCACTCCAGAACCATCATACTGCCGTAACAGATCCCATCATCCGCCGGCTCCACATACATGAGGATATACTCCTCCCTCGTATATGCCGGATCCAGCACAAGACTGTACATCAGCCCTCCACCGGACGCGCAAAGAGAGAGGGCTTCCCGGATCGGCGACATACCAAAAGAGTTCGTATATCCCAGATGATTTGTCCCGATCCGGGATGGGTTGTAGGCGTTGGACAGAAGCGTGCCCTCAGCATCCAGCGCAAACGGATAAAGCCCTTCGACATGGAACCTGGCTGACGGATCGTTCATCATCCGCAGAAGTTCCTCACGGGGAAGCGCCGTGGAAAGATAATGCAGCTCCCTCACCTGCATTATCAGCTGATCGCGCATCTCCCAGCTGTAATTGAGCTCAGGAGTCCCCGGATAGATCCCTGCGCCGATCAGCCAGTCATCATCCACTGACATCACATACGAAAGCTTCAGTTCGGAAGCAAACCCGTTTGCCGGATTTGGATACTGGTAAAAGAGATAGCCGCCGCCGAAACCTGCCCGGTCGATAAACCGCTGAACAGGTTTCACGCCGACGATATCCTCGCCGCTGCGCCGGTCCATACCGATCATGTCCGGCTGATAGGGCAGTGCCAGGGTCGATCCATGCATATCATAGGCAAAGATGTAGAGTTCCTTATCGACGAACGCGCCGTTTGGATCGTTGAATGCAGCCAATGCATCTTCTTTGGTGTGGGTCCGGGCGTATCTGTAGGCTTTTTCGACAAAGGTCCGCAGATCATCCGCCGTGTGGCTGACGGCCGGTTCGGCTGTTTTTTCCGTGTTCACATTGTCACTTAAAACGACCCGCCACTCCGTGCCGTCCGGCAGACCGATCGTATTCCAGACGGCGTTTGCCTGGCCGTATCCGGTCCACCCGACATTGTGAAAGAGATATGACACGGCCCCCTGTTTTTCCGAAGTTACCCGGTGCATGGCCTGATAGACCGTTGATTCCTGATACAGGATATCGGTCAGGATGTTTTTGCTGAGCTCCTGAAGGTCTTCGTCATAGATCTGCACACCGTCCGGCCGGACCGTCCAGAGCGTATAACCGTCTTTTTTCAGTTCAGAGACCGGGCCGGAAAAGAGATGGGCGGGGTTCACAAACACGCGCAGCGATCCGGCGTATATGCCGTTTTTATCATACACCGGAGCGCTGAAAAGGATCCCGAGATCCCCGTTGATAAGGGTAAGGGGCGGAGAGATGATACAGCCGCCTGCCGCGGCAAACTCCTCTTCGGTGACCGCCGTGCAGGCGGGATGCCCGATATACTCCTGATTTTTCGGGTTTCCGGTTACTGCGGCAACGATATTGTGCGCATCGGCAAGACAGATCTCGGAGCATGCGGGGATGTCCCGGCGAAGCTGGAGAAATATCTGTTTCTGTGCGAAGGGATCGTTTTCGGTCCCTTTCAGCTCAACGGCCGCCGCACTGGTCAGGGCACATATTTCCGTGATCTGGGAATCGAGAACCGGTATCCAGGAGTCCAGTGCCTTCTGCATATCGGCAGCGTGATCTCCGGGAACCGGGGTGAGCTGCCCTGATGCGATGCATCCGGTGGTCAGAATGATGGCCAGGAGCAGACAAAATGTAAGAATATGCAGTATTTGACGGGTCATCGTGCCTTCATCCCTGACTAAGCATTTACTTTTTTACGCATCCATGCATATATTATAATGTCTATTTCATCCGGCATTTTGTCCCGCTTCAGAGGAGCAGAGCGTTCATCATCAGATTCGGATTTTTTGTGTTTTTCCTCCTGTTTTGTACTCGCCGGACCCTCCTTTCCGGGAAAAACTCTACGAAGAACGATGCATTATATGGGTGATTTTATTGCAGATATCTGAAATTCAGAAAAATTATCCTGGGTTTTACTTATGGATGCGGGGATACTCAGATTCAGGTAAGCTGCCGCATCAGCATGCCGGATTTTACTCTATTGGGCCGTTTTGGCATCACCGGGTCGTGAAAAGCCTGATATCTTCCGGCGCGGCCGCATGCGCCTGACACGCATCGATGAGATAACTGAACAGAATACACTAAGAGGTATCCGATCAAATTAATTCCATAATGACAGCATCAAAAATCCTTCTCCTCATTATTGATGGTGTGGGTGACAGACCATGCAGAAATCTGGGAAATAAAACCCCGCTTGAAGCCGCCTGTATCCCCAATCTCGACCGGCTTGCCGCCGAAGGCATCTGCGGGATCATGGATCCGATCGCTCCCGGGGTCCGTGCCGGATCCGACACCTCGCATCTCAGCCTCCTCGGGTATGATCCGCACACGTATTATACCGGCAGAGGACCCCTTGAGGCTGCAGGCTGCGGCATAAAAATGGAACCCGGCATGATCGGCTTTCGGGCAAATTATGCGACAGTCGATGACGAAGGCAAGGTGATCGACCGGCGTGCAGGCCGCATACCCGACACTGCCGAGATCTCCGCCGCCGTGAAAGACGGTGTCGATCTGTCAAAATACGGCGTCGAGATCGAGTTCGCGCCGGGAACCGGACACCGTGCGGCCCTCGCTCTCAGAGGCCAAGGACTCAGTGCGGCCGTATCATCCAACGATCCGAAAAAGACCGGCGTTCTGCCAAAAACCATCGTCGCGGAAGATGACACGGCAGAAGCCGCCTTCACCGCCGAAGTCTGCAATGCCTTCGCGGCCCAGGCGGCGGAGATCCTGAAAAACCATCCGGTCAACCTTGAACGAAAAGCCCGCGGCGAATACCCGGCAAACGCCGTCCTCATCCGGGGAGCCGGCGAGATGGGGGTCTACGAACCCTTCGAAGAGAAACATGAACTTACCGGCAGCGTCGTCGCCGCAGCAGCATTGATCGCAGGTATCGGCAGTTCCGTCGGTCTTGAGAGGATCCCGGTCCTTCCGACGACCCCGCTTGCAGATCAGGTAAACCTCGTCTGCCGCGAACTGGAGAAAAAAGACTTCGTCCTCTTCAATGTCAAAGCAGCTGATGAGTACGGCCACGACGGAAAAGCCGTCGAGAAGATGAAGTATCTGGAAGAGGTCGACGCGGCCATTCTGCCGTTTTTCGATATCCCCGACCTGATGATCGCCGTCTGCGGAGACCACTCGACCCCCTGCACCATCAAAGATCACAGCGCAGACCCTGTCCCCCTGATCCTTCACGGGGACGGAACGCGTATCGACACAGTCACGTCGTACGACGAGATCTCCTGCGCCGCAGGAGGCATGTGCCGGATATCGGGCGGCAGTCTCATGCCGATCCTTTGCGACCTTATCGACAAAACCCATAAGTACGGAGCATAACGATATACTAATACACGTGGTGGAGAATGGCGGAGGAAAAAAAACGGATAATAATAGCTGAATCGATACCCGGCGAGGAGGATTCCTTCCTAAAATTACCGGACCTCACTCCCGAAGAGGAGGAGGAGCTTGCACAGTCATCATCAGATGAACAAAAAGACGGACCTGAACCGCTGTTCTCTGAGGTCGGGCCGGAGGCGGCGGCGCCTCCTCGTCTCAACCTTTCAGAAGTCGACGAGGATACCGCGTCCATTCTTATCTCCTCCTCTGATCTTTTCAAAACCTGTTACCTGCCTGACAAGACCGAACTGCAGGAACGCAATCTCAAAACAAAGCATGATATTTTAGTGGGGGATCACTGTGATATCGGCTACGGTCTGTACGGCGATGATATCGTTATCAGCGAACTTTCGGTCATGCACGGCGATATCGTGGCCGAAGGGGATCTCAGGATCGACAACTTCTGTGAGGTCCACGGAACCGTTCTCTGCAATGGGGACGCCTATCTCGGCGAAGGCGTCAAGATCCATGGAAAACTGAATGTAGGCGGCAATCTGGATATCGGGGACAACGTCGTGATCGACAAGGAGTTCAAGGCGTACGGGGATATCGCGATCCGCAACCCTATGCCGGTCGTTTTGTATCTTCTTCTGTATGTGATGACGATGCTCCATCTGGAAGGCGAAGAGGCGGCGAAAAAACGCGTAGAGAGTCTTATCTCCGAAGCGAACGCCGCGCCTCTCGTCCTCCCGCCGAAAACGACGATGGATCTCAGATACTTTTCCGTTCCAACACCGATGGATGTCGGATCGAACTGCCGTCTGCACGGCAATATCCGGGCGCAGTCGGTCAAGATCAGAAAGGACACGACGCTTTTTGGCAGCGTGCAGGCGTCCCAGCGGATCAAACTCGGACCGCGGACGGCGATCCACGGCGATGTGGCGGCCCAGAATATCCGGGTCGAGCGCGGAGCTGATGTTTTAGGCGATGTTGCAGGCAAAACTGTCTGGCTGCATGAAGACGCACGGGTAAGCGGCGTGATCAAAGCGACCGATGGGCTCACCATCGGAAGAACGGAAGGAAAATAAATGTCGAAACTTTCTGCAATGCTGGAGCTCGATGAGCTGCGCATGCTTGAACCGGATTATGCATCGCTCGTGAACAATGGGGAGCCGGGTGTTTTGATCTGCGAGGCTGAGCCGGCGGATAAGGGAGCGAGGCTCCTGATCGATGAGGACGAGAGCCCGCTTTTGTTTGCAGTGAAAAGCGGCGATGAGTGGTGCGGGACCTCCTGGCTTTTCCGGTCGCCGACCGCGGGCGAGTTTTCCCTCTTCGAAGCAGCCGACGGGGATATCTATCAGGAGGACCGCGGGAATGTTGAGGATGCATGCCGGGCGTATTACGCTGAGATCATCCAGACGGTGATCGCGCCAGCCGGTGACGATCTGACCGAGGAAAGGGTCGGCAAGGTCCGCGGTCTTTTACACGAGGTATGGGGTCCCTCGATCTCCGGTACCGCGCTGGATGCCTGCGCCGGGTCAGGGATCGGTTCGCTTCTCCTTCGTGAGATGGGGGCTGATCCTATCGCGTATGACAACGATCCCGAGCTTTTGGCGCTGGGTCTTTCGTCCGGACGGCTGGCCCCGGGACGTACGGCATGTATCGATGCAAGAGCTGCTTCGGCGTATCTGCCGGATGCGGAGTACGGGGTCGGGATCATGTTCGGCCAGATCTACGGATATACAAAGGATATCTGGCGGCCGATCGTGGAGGAGCTTGCCGGGATCACGGAGAAGACGCTTATTACCGTGGCAACTCAGGAGGAAGCCTTCTGGGTGCAGGAGTGGGCCGACGGAGTGGACCGGACGCTTTCGATCATGGAAAATACGCGTGATCCGATCTACGACCGCTGGGTCTGTTTCGGGTGAAGGACGGCCCTTGAGCCGGATGGACCCTTCGCCCGTTCTTTTTTGCAGATTATTCTGTGCGTTTCTCCTTCAGACCAGGGGGTGGAGAGCCTGCAGGACCTCGGACGCATGCCCTTTGACCTTTACCTTGTCCCACGCGGCAAGGATCTTACCTGTTGAATCGATAACGAACGTACTGCGCAAAACCCCCATGTACTCCCGGCCGTAGAGCTTTTTTGTGACCCAGACCCCAAACGCGCTGATGACGGTCTTGTCCGGATCGGAAAGCAGCGTTACTGAAAGCTGCTGCTTATCGATGAACTTCTGATGGCTGGCGGCGGAGTCGGGGCTGATGCCGAAGACCTGCGCATCGAGGCGTGAAAACTCCGGAAGGAGACTTGAAAACTCTTTTGCCTCAGTCGTGCACCCGCCGGTATTGTCCTTTGGATAAAAATACAGGACCGTAAGGTGTGACGCATCCGTTGGAAACGTCCACTCCTTTCCCGCCGCGTCTAAAAGAGTGAAGGAGGGTATCGTATCATTGACCTGAAGTGCCATACCTGAATTTTGGCACGTTGAGCATATAATTCTTATTCAGTACAGGACCTGATACTCGGTCACCAGATTGGAGCCGTACATCCTGGTGCTTCTCAGATCGAGCCTGATCATCTCGTTTTCGGATGCGAGCGGCATGCCGCCGACGAGAGACGGCGTGTCGCTTCCGCCGACGATGAACGGCATATGGATGAGCCGGATCTCGTCCACGAGCCGGTGATGGAGCATATGCCAGTTCAGCGTCGGGCCTCCTTCGATGATGAGTTTTTTCACCTGATATTTTGTATAAAGGATATCCATCAGCTGAGGAAAATCCACATGCTCTTCGCCGCAGACGATGATCTCGACGCCCTTTTCCCTGAATGCGGCAAGCCGCTCTTCCGGCGCCAGGGCGGAGACGGCGAGGACCGTTTTGGCGTTTTCCGTTGCAAAAACATTCGATTCGACCGGCAGATCGGCCATGCTGTTTGGGATCACGCGCAGCGGGTTTTTTCCCGGCACCATCCTGACGGTCAGAAATGAGTTGTCGATCCGTATCGTCGATGACCCGACCATGATCGCGTCATACCCGGCACGGGTTTCGTGGAGAAGAATCTCGGCTTCATGGGACATGTGTTTCATCAGCAGTTTACTGGAAACGCCTTTGCCAAGAGTAAGTTTCCCGTCAGCTGTGATCTCTGAAATCATCAGCACGTTTGGTTTATGTAGTGTCTCCATGAAAGTTTCCTTCTGATTCATATAGCTTGACGATGTATAGATATTTAGCACACACCGATAAATGATTTTACCTCTCTATCCATGAATATCACATCACTCAGATACAAACTGACGGGCTGGCTCGACCCGGTCGTGAGCGTCTTCGTCAAAACAGGCATGAGTCCCAATCAGATCACGCTTCTTTCGCTGTTTTTCGGGATCGGTGCGGCGGTCTGTTACTTCTGTCAGTCGTTTCTTATCGGGAGCGTGCTTCTCCTGATCTCCGGGATCCTGGATCTGACGGACGGTTCGGTCGCACGCATCACCGGTAAGAAAAGCGATTTCGGCGCGGTCTGTGACTGGATCGTCGATAAATATGTGGACGGGATCGTGCTTCTCGCGATCGGTCTTTCGGGGATCCCGATCATCTCCCAGTTTACGGGTTTTGCGCCGACGGCAGATATGCTGATCGCCGGACTTGCCGTGATCGGTTCGATCATGAACACGTTCATCAAACCGGTGACCTATGCGGAGATCGGCTATACCTGCAAAGAGGACGGTAAGATCTCGGATCCGCTTGAAGGGGTCGGATTTTTCGGCAGACCCGAGACGATGATCTCGCTTGTTCTGTTCGGCGTTATCGGCCAGATCTGGATCGCCGTGATCCTTGTTGCCGTCTGCACGAATCTGTCGGCATTCCAGAGATTATGGTACCTCTGGAGAAAGCACGGCGAGTATAAGAAAGACTAACTATTTTTTAGAAGTTACGCGGTGTTTCAAGGTATACGACCCGGAAGGGAGACGGCCTGGTAACACTAATAAATAAAAAAAAAAGGTTTGCCGGATCAGAAATGAGTTTCTGTATCCAGTCTTGCTCCGTGCCGCCGGATCTCCGGCTGCGGGAGTTCTGAACGGAGGTCGACTTCCTCTTCCACCTTCATCTCATTGCGAAGCCTGAGGAGTTCTGCAAGAACTTCCTCTACGCCTTCGCCGGAGACGGTGGACATGTTGAAGAATCCGTCAACGCTTTTTACATCCGATTTGTTCACGACCGAGATCATGGGAACCGAGATGATCGACTCGATCTCCTCGCGGAGTTTCATCTGGGCTTCAAATGAGTAGCCGCAGTTTTCACTTGCATCGATGATAAAGAGCACCAGATCGGCGACATAGACCAGCGCGTTGAGCGCCTGCTTTTCGATGACGTTTCGCTCCTCATCGGCACGGTCGAGAAGACCCGGCGTGTCGATGAACTGGATCTTTCGTCTGCGTTCAGCATTTCTGTGTCCGACGATAACGCCTTTTGTCGTAAACGGATAGGAGGCGACCTCCGGTTCACCGCTGGAGACCAGACGGATGAACGAGGATTTGCCGACGTTTGGGTATCCGGCCACAACGATCGTAAACTCATCGGTGCTGATCACCGGGAGTTTTCGAAGAACGTTTCTGACATCGTTGAGATACCGGAGTGCGTCATCCGCCCGGTGCACGATCGAAGCGATGCGTGCGACCGCACGTCTTCGTTCGATCTGGGTATCGGTCCAGCGCATCCCTTTCGAGATACTGTTTCCTACGTCACGCACATTCTTTGCGGCCCATCCCACCATGCCGAGATTCTTCTTTAAGGCATCCATCCCGAATAATATGTCGCACAGGTCCCGGTAAAAGGGCGGCAGCTCTTCAAACTCGGGAAAGCTCTGGATTATAGTTACCAGTTTGTCATGCGTCGCCTGGGTGATCGCCCGGACGAAGTCCTCATTTGCATGACGTTTATTTGTTTTTTCCCGCATCTTCCTGGAAGCACGGCGGAAACTGCGGTCGAGCAGTTCGTCTGCTGTTGGAACGGTCGGGATTTTATCGAAGTACATTGTTCATCCAATCCATTTGGTTTATTACTATAGCAATCAGAAAGAATCAGTAAGTATGGATCTGTCACTCATTCAAAAAGATATCCTTATTACTCTTATCTCGCTCTATCATCAATATTCGCATCCAATCAAGAGTGAGGTCATCGCCGATATCATCCGGAGAAACCCCGGGACGGTCAGAAATCAGATGCTGGCCCTGAAGGTGCTCGGGCTGGTCGACGGCATTCCGGGGCCGAAAGGCGGATATCAGCCTACAGCGAGGGCGTATTCTGAACTGAACGTTTCGTCGGACTACTCAGAAAGTGAAGTGGTCCTCCAGAAGAACGGCGAGAAGGTCGAAGGGGTGCGCGTGCATGAGATCGCATTTACGACCCTGACGCATGCCGATCTCTGTCATGCCCTGATCAAGATCATCGGAAACGTGCGGTCGTTTGAGGTCGGCGACAAGATCACGATCGGACCGACGCCGCTGAACAAGCTGCTGATCAAAGGAGAGGTGTTCGGCAAGGATGAGATCAACAGCGCTCTATTGATCTCGACGTCGGAGATGACGTCGCTTCCAAAGAAGCAGATCCGCGAGTATATGAGCTCTCCCCTGATCGCGCTGGAGCCTGATATGACGCTTGCCTATGCGATGAAGACGTTTCTTCAGCGGCGCATCCACGGGGCGCCGGTCGTTGAAAACGGGATCTTATGCGGGATCGTGACGCTGACGGATGTTATTTCCGCACTGGACCGTGAGATGCCGACGACGTCGCTTGTGTCCGAGGTGATGGTGACGCGGGTCATCTCGATGCCGGCGGATATGCGGCTGTATGAGGTCATCAAACAGTTTAAGGAGCAGGATGTCGGGCGGGTGATCGTGACCGACGAGGGAAAACCGGTCGGCATACTGACGCATTCTGATATTATCCGGGTGTTCCCCTCTCTGTGAGGCATGCCTTATACAAACGGATATATACTTGCTTGTCAAACTTTAAAGCTGATTAATCATGCAGAGTGAGCAGTTTACCCATAATATCCGGAAAAAGCGTGTGATGAGTACTGACGGGAAGATCATTGGTCAGATCAGGAACGTTACCTTCGATGCGCCGACCGGGCAGCTGAAGGCTCTTCTTATACGCCCGGATGCAGGTTTTGATACGACCGGTTACAAGCTTGAAAATGATGCGATCACGCTGCCGTTTGAGGCAGTAAAAGATATCACCGATTTCATTGTGGTAGACCGGTACATGCTCCGCTGAAGTTTTTTGGCACCTCACTCCATTTTTTTACAAGTATTTCCGCAGAGCATCCGCCGTCCCTTCACCGAAGGACCGTTCCATGACATGGTCTGCCGCTTCTTTTGCTTCGGGGGAGGCATTTGCCGGAACAACGGAGATGCCGCCGAGTTTCAGCATCGAGACGTCGTTGACCGAGTCGCCTGCCGCCAGAAAATCGGCCGGGGCAAGACCCATCTCTGCCGCCAGTTTTTCAAAAGCCGCGCCTTTGGTGACGCCGGGGATCTGGAGATGGATCGCAAATCCCGTGTCGATGACCTCGACGGGCATATCTTTGAGGATCTCTTTGATCAAAGCGGCCGGAGCATCCCGGGAAAACGCGATGTCCGAGTCCCGGTATCTGCTGCTGAAAAGCCGCAGATCATCGCCTTTCGGCCTGAGTTCGTCCACGACCTTCTGATACGCGGCAAGGCAGACCTCCTGATCGCCGGCGATATGTTTTTCGCCGAGGTACCCCAGACGGTACACCCCGCCGTTTTCGGCGATGATGGTCCCGTCGGTCCCGATCATGTGCGAGAAGGCATCCAGAAAACAGAGCGTATTTCCGGATGCAAGAATGACGGGGATCCCTGCGTCGATGATCCTGCGCAGTTCATCGACGGCCTCTGTTGAGAGTCTGCGCCGGTCGTCGGTCAGCGTTCCGTCGATATCGGTGATAAGGGCCCTTGGCATGATTAAAAATAGTATTGGGGTCAGCAGGCTTTGATACCTGCGGTTTCGACGGTGAAGGTCGCTTCGCCTTCCGGCAGGTTGGGGCTGTCCACAAGTCTGGCGATACGTTTGCCTGCTTTGCTCTTTCTCAGATACACCCGGTAGGTCGCCGTGTGCCCGACGATGTTGCCGCCGATCGGTTTTGTCGGGTCGCCGAAGAGAAGTCCGGGGTTGGACATGACCTGGTTGGTGACCAAAGCCACAGCATTCAGGTCATCGACCAGTTTGAAGAGGTCGTGCATGTGCCGGTTGAGTTTCTGCTGCCTGCCGGCCAGGGTCCCGCGGCCCGCGTATTCCGAGCGGAAGAGACTCGTCAGCGAGTCGATGATGATCAGTTTGACCGGAAGACCGGCACCTGCAAGCTCGTTAGAAAGATCGCGGGCCGCATCGATCAGAAGCATCTGATGATCAGAAGAACTTGCACGGGCAACATGGATGTTGGCAAGGAACTCGTCGGCCGTCGGAAGCGTGTAGCCCTCCGGCAGATCCGCAAGCTCCAGTCCCTCGGCCATCTGCTCGATACGCTCGGGACGGAAGGTATTCTCCGTGTCGATGTAGAGACAGCTTCCGGCAAGCCCGCCGAGTGTGGTCGGGAGCTGACAGTTTATCGCCAGCTGATGGGCGATCTGGGACTTCCCGGATCCGAACTCGCCGTACAGCTCGGTGATCGCCTGGGACTCGAGACCGCCGCCGAACAGCTCATCGATCTCCGGAACAAGGGTTTTCAGTTTGAGAATGTCCTGTCTGCGTGCAAGAATGTCGGTCCCGGTCTTGAACCCGCCGATATCGGCCAGTTCACGGGCGGCCTTGATGATCTTCTTTGTCGTGGACTCGCCAAGTTCAGCTGCCTCCGCCAGATCGATAGGGGTGGCAGTCGCGATACTTTCAACAGTTATGTAGCCTGCATCACGCAGTCGGTCAGCGGTCGCCGGTCCTACACCCGGAATGTCTTCTATATCAAGCATTGTCATATCTTCCTGTACTCCTGTTTTTTTAGATATACTCATACATCAGCATCTGGCCATATAAACCCCTAACCGCGCGGTGCGATAATGCCCCCCCTCCCCTGGAAAAACCCCCTTCCCACTCAGAGAGGAGGACATTTTCACGTGCAAAATTTTGATCTCTGCCCCCCTCATCCGATACTATTATTGCCGTCATCGCCCCATCTATCGGTATGGCCGAAAAGGACAATACCGAATACAAAAATGCCCTCATGGAGATGGCCGGCGAACTCGCAGCCAATCCTCTCATCAAACCTGTCATCGATCAGCTCATCTATGACTTCATCCGGTCTCCGGAGTGCAGAAAGGCGTTCGGCGAGTATGCCAAACGCAAGATAACCGATAAACTCGGATTATAACAGAGGGCGAAGACGCGCTGCGGCAGACGAAGGATCAGCCGGACGGGGCCAAATACCGGTCACTTCGACCCGGCCGTTCCCGGAGATGCCTTCGACATCCGCCGTCGTCCCGATCACCGGCGTCTCATCGGTCTCGAGGATCCAGACCGCGGTCCCGTCATCCAGCGAAAGACCCTCCGGCCGCCGGATCAGCATCCCTGTTCCAAAGAACGCTTTTCCGGGAACGGGAACCATCCTGATCGCCGAACCGCGGCCGACCGAGAGCTCGAGCTCGCCGTACCGGTTCAGTTTTGCTTCGGCATTGACCACCTGCACGGCGTCGCCCGGAAGAAACAGCATATCTGCCGCATCTCCCCAGACGGCGGCATTCACCCCGCTTTTTTCTGCAGACCCGCGGATTTGGATATTTCTGACACGCGACTCGGTCCCGCGTTTCGTGATGAACGTTTTGAGATCAGAGACAGAGGTCACAACCCCGGTGACCACAGGGTTCAGACCTTCGGTCACCTCGGACGCATCTTTGGAAAGCACCTCGATCTCTCCGGGGATGATCTTAATCTCTGCAGAGTCGGAGACGACATACTCGACGATCCCGTCGTCCTCTTTTCTCTGCACCCCGGTGACCGAGATGCAGGATCCCTCATCCACGTCGGCGAACAGCTCCGGGGTCCAGGTGACCATGCGGGCCGTTCCGGAAGCATCACCGATGATGAACTCCTGCAAAAAGGCCGGTGTCCCGTCACGGCGGGTGATCTCCCGCACTTCGGAGACGACCAGGATCCGGACGGTGAGGGGTGACGCCATCACCTCGGACTTCGGCGGTTTTTTTGTCTCGACGATCGTGACTCTGCTCTCCCGAAGGGCAAGACAGGTCACCTCCTTTTTTCCGGGTCTGGGTTTTGCGATCACTTCGATCACCGAACCGGTCTCCAGCTCGCCGGCAGCCTCTGCCCGATCGTCCCATAAGGTCATGACCACGGTGCCGGTCGGATCTCCAAGAACGACCGATGCCACAAGACCCGGCGGTTCGCCTTCGCGGGTGAACTCACGGGGCGGCCTGATCTCAAGGATCCTGCCGAAAAAAGAGACGACCTGGGTCCTGGCCGAAGGGATGCTGCCGATCTTTATATGGCTTCGTCCAAGCTCGTCCACAACCATCATCGCGGCCGTGACTTCATCCACCAGGCCGCCAAGCGAGGCGGATTTCTGTTCCACGCGCTCCTCAAAGGCTTCCTGCGTAAGCAGATCGGAGACGAGCGCGTAATGCATTCCTTATTTCCTGTGCCAGGAGGGGATGACCACGCAGGCGGTCATGTCCTCGTAGGTCTCAGCACGGCGCATG
This sequence comes from Methanocorpusculum sp. GPch4, assembly GCF_012062385.1. Lineage (NCBI taxonomy): Archaea > Methanobacteriati > Methanobacteriota > Methanomicrobia > Methanomicrobiales > Methanocorpusculaceae > Methanocorpusculum > Methanocorpusculum sp. GPch4. Next base: position 173,321 of record NZ_SIJA01000076.1, read on the forward strand.
AGTTCCGCGTTGCCGCCGTTCACCAGCACCTCGGGGCATCTCGGCCGCGAGTTGTACTGGGACGACATCGCATAGCCGTATGCGCCTGCATCCAGAACGGCGATGAGATCTCCCGCCTCAACTGCCGGAAGTCTGCGGTCGGCTGCAAAGATGTCGCCGGTTTCGCAGATCGGGCCGGTGACGGTGTAGGTGCCGTCGGCCGGCTGGTCCGCTTTGTTCGCCACAACGACTTCATGCCAGGAGTCATACATCGCCGGACGGATCAGGAGGTTGAATCCTGCGTCGACGTTCACAAAGGTTTTGTGGACCTTTTTGACGGAGTTGACTTTCGTCAGAAGGATCGTCGATTCGCCGACCATCCATCTGCCGGGTTCGACCCAGAACGCGGGCGAGATGCCTGCTTTTTTGCATCCTTCGAGGAACACCGGCATTACTGCGGCGGCATACTCTTCGGGTGTCGGGGCTTTGTCGACGGTGCCTTCGCGGTGATAGGGGATGCCGAGTCCGCCGCCGAAGTCGATGAACTCAAGTTTGACGCCGATCTTGGTCACCTCATCGGCCACCTTCATGATGACGCCGCAGGCGATGGCGAACGGAGGTATCTCAAGGATCTGGGATCCGATATGGCAGTGCATGCCGACCGGGATGACATACTCCATTTTGAGCGCTTCGCGGTAGGCGTCCAGGATCATCTCTGCGGGGATGCCGAACTTGCTGTTTTTGATCCCGGTGGCGATCTTCGGGTGCGTCGGGACCTCGATGGCCGGGTTGACCCGGAATCCGATCCTGACGGTCTTTTTCAGCTCTTTTGAGATGGCGTCGATCTGACGGAGTTCGTCGATCGAGTCGACCGAGATCATGATCCCTTTTTCGATCGCTGCGCGAAGATCCTCCTGTGTCTTCGAACTGCCGTTGAAGAGGAGGATCCCTGCAGGGATGCCGGCTTCGAGGGCGGCACGCATCTCACCGAGTGAGAAGACGTCGGCGCCTGCTCCTTCGCGGGCAAGCGACCGGATGATGACCGGATTCTCATTTGCCTTTGCGGCATAGAGGAGCTGGACTTTGCCGGTGTACTTTTTCAGCGCGGCTTCGTAGCGTCTGAAGTTTCCGGTGATGTGGTTTTCGTTGGTGATATACAGGGGGGTGCCGTATCGTTCGGCAAGAACAACGCAGTCTGCGTCTCCGCAGTAGAGATGACCCCCTCTTACGGAGAGTGATTCGGGAAGGTTCATGTTATCCTCTGATGCCGCATTCTTTCATGCGTCTGACCGCTTCATTGATCCGGTCGACCGGGCGGGTCATGGCGAAGCGGACATATCCTGCGCCTGATGCGCCAAAGCCGGTTCCCGGCGTGATGACGATACCTGCTTCGTTGATCATTTTTGCGACGAACTCGACCGAGTCGGGAACTTTCATCCAGACGTAGAAGGATGCTTTCGGGGAGGTGACGTCAAAACCGAGCGAGCGAAGGCCGGTGACGAGAGCGTCCCGGCGTTCCTGATAGACGGCGCAGGCCTGGGCGACGCAGTCCTGCGGGCCGGTCAGAGCAGTGATGGCGGCACGCTGGACCGCGTCGAAGACACCGGAGTCGATGTTGGTCTTGACTCTGCCGAATGCTTCGATGAGACCGGCATTTCCAACACACATTCCGATACGCCAGCCGGTCATGTTGTAGGTCTTGGAGAGCGAGTGGGTCTCAAGACCGACGTCCATGGCGCCTTTTGCCTGTAAGAAGGACGGAGATTTGTAGCCGTCGAATGAGATCTCGGAGTAGGCATTGTCGTGGACGACGATGATGTCGTTGTCTTTTGCAAACTCGACGGTCTCTTCGAAGAAGTCGATCGAGGCCGATGCGCCGGTCGGGTTGTTCGGGTAGCCGATGAACATGAGTTTTGCGTTCTTCAATACATCTTTTGGAATGGCGGCGTAGTCAGGTAAAAAGCCGTTTTCTTCCAGCAGGGGCATGGGGTGGGATTTTCCTTCGGCAAAGAGCGTGGAGGTTTTGTACACCGGGTAGCCGGGGTCGGAGACGAGGACATAGTCTCCGGGGTTTACGAATGCTTCGGGTATGTGGGCGATACCTTCTTTGGATCCGATCAGGGCGAGGACCTCTTTTTTCGGGTCGAGTTTGACGCCGAAACGCTGGTCATACCAGGAGGCTACTGCCTGACGGTATGCAAGCATCCCCAGATAATCTGGGTAGTGGTGGGTCGAAGGATCCCGTGCAGCCTCACATAATGCATCCACAATATGCTTCGGCGTCGGTAAATCAGGGTCCCCCACACCAAGATCGATCAAATCAATTCCCTCGGCACGTTTCTGTGCCTTCAATGCATCTATCTGGGCAAAGAGATACGGAGGTAAGTTGTCTAGCCGTTTTGCATACATCGCATATTTATTGGACCTGCAGATAAATTAAGACGTTTGTCATGGAGATTTATGCGGTGATGAAGAGAGAGGAGTTTGGACTTGACAATGAAAGAGCGCGGCGGCGATGTGTTGTTTTCCGGGAGGCTCTTTGATCCAAAAACGATCAGCAATAAAAAAAAGGTTGGATGTATTTTACAGGATCTTTGAGGTGATCGTCATGAAGACCGGGCCGCGGAGATCGAGTTTCTTTTTATTGTCGGTGATGTACCGCATGACATACTCCTCGATCTTCAGGTTCACGTCGCTTGGGTGTTTTGACATCTTCACCTGAACGCTCGTCCCTTCGCCGACCCTTGCCGCCTCTTCGATGCGGGCGAGCGCGAGATTTGCCGTTGAGAACAAAAAGGAGATACCTACCGGGACCCCTTCGGCTCTGACGTCGGCGAACTTTTCCGTATCAGGAACGCCGAGGACCGCGCCGTTTCTGACATAGACCTCGTTCAGCGCGGCGGGGCCGAGAAGACTCGTGTTCTCTTCCGGCTCTTCGACGGTGATCTCCACCTGATGACCGAACAGCTCGCCTTTCCATGCGGAGAATGAACACGGCGAGCGTTCAGCCGCGTGGGCGGCGGCAGTTTCCATGACAGAACGGACTGCCCGGCGCGCCTCTATCGTCTGCGGTTCTTCTTTCAGTCCGATACCCTTCGTCAGCTCTGTGTCCGAGTAGACCGGCGGATACAGCTGGGCGAAGGAGAGTTTTCTCACATCTTCTGCCTCTGTCAGGACCATCGCCAGACGCTCGACACCCATGCCGAGGTTCATGACCGGAACGCCGACCCCGTATTCAGCGAGGGCAGCCGGCGAGTAGATCCCGAACGTGGCGACCTCGACCCAGCCGTGGACCGGGTGTTTGCCGTAGACTTCGGTCTGGGTCTCGGGCATGTAGTACTTCGAGCGCTTCTCATCGGGCTGGAATCTGAACTCGGTGAATCCGAATGCCGAAAGAAGACCTTCTGCGACCGCCTTTCCCTCTTCGATCGTGACATGTTCGCCAGCGACGATACAGGATGCCGAGTGATAGGTCCGAAGATGGGTCGCATCCTCCTCCTGCTCGCGGCGGAAACACCGGTCGACCGAGAACATCCGGATCGGCATCGGCTTTTTGTCCCACATCTGGGCAAGCGAGAGGAACCAGCCGCTGGTCATATGGGAACGAAGCGTCGTTCGGGACGACTCCGGGGCGAGTTCCTTGAACTCTGGAAAGACCGTGTCGAGAATGTGAACGACCACTCCGTCGTCCACGCCTAACGCGACCGACATTTCGTGCGTGAGATCGTCGCCGTCGAATTTGCCTTTCTTGTAGGCATGCAGACACTTCATCAGCTTCTCTTCCGTGCCTTCGGCGAGAGGCTTCTCGATGATTTGGGAAATCGCGTCCAGACGTTCTTTGGAGATCCCTACATTCGGACGGGGAAGGCCGCCGACATAGTAGACCCGGTCCAAAACCGCGGCGGCTTCCGGACCGAACTGGCGGTATACGTCCTGTTCGTCGATGAACACCGGGACCATCGCTTCATCGAATCCCATCGACATGTATGCGGCCCGAAGGCGGGCGATCGTGTCGAAGATCGGGTGGACTTTCGCCCGGCGATACGCATAACGCGGATAGATCTTTGCTGATTCCGGCGGGGTGATGACCGAAGGTCCGGCATGCCAGGCTCCCTCGAAATCGGTTTTTCTGCGTTCCTTGAACTCCTCAATATCGAATTTCATGATTTTCTCTTCAGACAAACAACGCGGCTCGCGGCGTTTTCATCCATGATGTCATAGTTGCAGAGTTTGGCAACTTCTGCGGCGAAACTGCGAATGGTTTCCATGTCAGGGACATGCATTTCTGTTAATCTCATTCGACTGTATCCCAAATACATGTATCCCTTTACTTCAACGAAGAGGGGACCTGCCTCTTCGATGAGCCGGGCAAAACCTTCCTCATCTGTGTCATTGTACCCCTTAACGAGGGTGATCCTGACCGCGGTCCTGATGCCTTCCTCCTCTTTTTTCCTGAGAAGGGCGAGGGATTTTTGGATATTTGCCCACATGGCCGCCGGATCCCCGATCGGCCGGCAGATCCTTTCGTAGGATGATACATCCACGGCGTCCAGCGAAAGATAGAGCTGGGTCGGCCGGATCCGTTCTATCATAGAGGGGATCGTTCCGTTGGAAACAACGAACACGCTGTTTTTGGGATCTTTTCTGAGAATTTCGATGAGCTCGGGCAGTTTTGAGTAAAGGGTTGGCTCGCCTGAGAGAGAGAGCGCATACTGGGTCGGGTGTTCCGTTGCCTCTTCCCACCTTGCCGGATCGGTGTAGGGTTTGTCGCCGGAGAGTCCCTTCTTCTGCATCTTCGGGAGAGCTGCGGCGATCTCTTCCGGAGAAAGCTCCGTCTCGGTCAGGATCTCGTGTTCCATGGACCGCCAGCAGAAGAGACACCGCTGATTGCAGCGTAAAGTCGGTGTCATCTGGACGCATTTCCAGGTGTCGATCCCGTAGAACTGGTGTTTATAGCAGGATTCTCCGCCGCGAAGGGCGCGTTTGCACCACATGCAGGGTTTCACGGCGGCGGACGCGCCTTCAGCGATGAAGTTGTATCCCTGCCGGTGAAGGGAGGTTTTCGGGGTTGTTGACGGGGCTCGTTTTCTCGACATGGGTATCAGAGGACTGATTTTTGTATTGTTCACGCCTGATGGTTGAAATCCGATCCGGGAACCGGTACGGCGTGTATAGTAGTGTCTTTGCGTGAGACTGCTTTATTTCTTTGGAAGGACAGGAGACGGGAACTCTTCTTTAGAGGGGAGTTACGCGGTGTTGGTGTGGATTCAATTCGGAAAGGGTATGGTTGGATGCGGGCACATGAGACTATTTAACCGCGAATAAGCCCAAATGAGCTTTGCTCATTTGAGGCGGCACGCAAGCCTTCGGCTTGCACGCAATCGCGAATCCTCGCGAATCGCATTTTCCTTACGTTCGGGTGCTCTGCTCCGGCTGATGCGTGCAAATCGAAGATTTGCGTGCCGCCTCAAATGGGCTTTGCCCATTTGGGCTTCGCCTGCGCAGAATCGCACCCTCTCTTGAAATAGCACTTACGCGGTGTTACCTTAATCCAATTCGGGAAGGAGTGTGTTGGGTGTGGATCAATGAGAAAAATCAACCGCGAATCGGCGCGAACCGCAAAGCTTCGCTTTGCTCTCCGCTTCGGGTCTTCGACCCTCACTTGAATCCGCCCTTCGGGCGAGGCGAATCGGATTTGCTTATCCTCACTCTCGCTCGTTGGGTCAAGTCGCAAGGCAAAGCCTTGCTCCGCTAAGGTCGTCGACTTCGTCGCCAACCCGCTCGACCCAACGGCTCGTCCCTTCATCGGGAGCGTTCGGGCAAATCCTGTCGGCGCCCCAGCGCCTCCCAATGATGGTTTCCCTCTCCGTCTCATCTCGAGATGATCAGTAAAAGAACATTTTTCCTATTCAGGGCTGCTCGATGAATCTCTCCCTCATGGGAGCCGCTGGGGCGGCGACAGGATTTGCCCGAACGCTTTTGCAAACCTTCGGTTTGCTCAGCTAAGGTCGTCTGCGTTCCGCGTCCAACCCGCTCCCGATGAAGGGATGAGCAAGACAGCGAAGCTGGATTGCGAAAGTGAGGAATAGCAAATCCGATTAGCCTCGCCCGAAGGGCGGATTCGCGCCGATTCGCGGTTGGTTTTTTCTCATGTTTCCACACCCAGCCGCACCCTTCCCGAATTGGAGGTACACCCAACCAGCGTAACCCTTATTCAGATCTTATATCTGAGCAGGGCCGCGACCCCGCCGAGTCCGACGAGTCGTGTACCCGGTTCGAACTCGGTCGAGAGGACGACGACGTTTGCGCCGAGCCGCTCGGCCCCTTCGATCATTTTTTCGATACGTGCGTCCCTGACAACCGAATCGGCAGCGAGGACCGTCTCGGCGGCGCCGTAATCGACCGCCTGGCGCACCTCGTTTTTCCCGTAGGCGACGGCGCCGTTCTGCCCGATCCGAAGAAACACCTCGTCCATGAACGAGACCTCTTTTGCGAGCTGCAGATCCTCTGCCACGCGTGCAAGGACGCCGTTTCCGATAGCTTCCTGGACCGCGCCGTAGCCGCACCGCCTTGTATCCGCGAGAAGCATCCGTTCCGCGATCGCCGGCGCCTTGGTTTTTGCGAACTTGACGAAGTCCTCTTTCACAAATCCCGGTCCGGCAACGACGATGGATCCGGTGACTTTTTCGAGAAATGACAGGAGTTCGACGAACAATGCCTGTCTTGAGTCCAGCTCGGCGGATTTCCCGCTGCCGACCGTGAGAGTGGTGATCCGTTCGGGTCCGTACTGCCGGACACGGTAGAGTTCCGCCTCCCCGTCTTCGATCGCGACGATGTGGACCACGCCGTGCACCGAGGAGGAGACCGCCCGCTCCAGACGGGCAAGATCGATCGGCTTCCACTGCCGGACCACGCTTATTTCATAGCCTGCTTCGATGTTCAGCGTGTGGTGCTGGCCCATATCCGGCCCGTAGCTGATGAGCCCGAAGACCCGAAGCCTGGAGGATTCCGGCACGAACTCCACCTTCTCGCACTTCACGCCGATCTTCACCGGCCGCTTCTCGAGTTTTTCCGAACGGAGTTTGTCCGTCGGCCCGTCCACCGTCCGGAGCGTGACTGCGTAGACCGTATTTCCCGGACTGATGAGATGCGAAAGATGCCAGAGATCGTCGACCGATTCGGGGATGAGTTTATACTCACCGAATCCGTCTCTTTTCAGCGGTTCGGGCACCTCCGCCTTCATTCCAGGTCTCCTTCACTGCCTGAAGCGAACTTCAGATCCGACCCTCCCGGCGGCACGAACGCCGCGACCCCTTCGGTATTCAGGATCGCTTTGAGCGCTTTCTGCCCGCTTTCCGGGACCGCCTCTTTGAGTTTTCGAAGCACCTTCTTCGCAACATCGTTGCCTTCGAACGTTCCGGGAACGAGACGCACAGAGTGGGAGGTCAGCGGCTCGACCGCCGACGGCGTTCCGCCGATCACCGCAAGGACCGGTTCGGTCCGGATGCCGATCGAGATCTCGAGCGGGACATCCTTGTAGATCTTTCGTTCGCCTCTGATGATGAACGAACCGTGAGCCACATACTCTCCCGACTCGGGCGTCTTGCTCACCTGGCCGGGCGAGGCCGCGATCACATCGACGGACGCCCCGCCGCCGGCCCAGGCCCGCGAGTAGGACGCGGCAAACTGGACCGCCTGATCCATGCGTTCGGTCGCCCCTTTCACGATGACCGCGGACGCGCCGAACACATCCGCATGGAGGAAGGTGTCCTTTCCTTCCATATACTTCTTCACGATCTCCTCGTTCTGGTCCGCGTTTCGGCCGCCGATCACTAAGACCCCGTCGGATGTCTCCATCCACCGGAACCGGTGATACCATTTCGGTTTCAGCCGTCCGGGTCCGGCCGCCTTTCTCTTCTCCGGGTGGATGATGCCTGCCTCCATCGCACGCAGCGCTCCGGCCTTCTTCGCGCGGAACTTCTTCACGACCGCGAAGTATCTGCCGACGTTTGCCTCCAGACTCTCATGCACGAAGATCGTCACCTTGTGCTTCTCCTGCAGATCGATCACGACGGACGCATTCTTCGGCTCCACCGAGATGATCCGTTTTGCGGCCGGGGCGTCGCTTTGTTTTATAACGGCCGCGATCTCCTGCCAGGAAAGCTTCTGACTTGCGGCAGAGAGCACGTCGATCGTCTCCTGGACCTCGCCGTAATGCGAGTAGATGATCTCCGAGATCTCCGTCGCCTCGGCGATCTTCTTGTCGAAGGTGATGAGCGCGGCCTCCTGCTGTTTTCTGATCCGCTCCTCTTTGGAGAGTTTTATCTTCTGCTCGATGACCTTTTCTGCCACGGGTTTAGGATAGAACGCCTCGAGCGCTTTGGAGAATGTGGCAAAATGCTCTTTTGGCTCCCGTGCGGGCGAAGGGAACGGGAACGCTCCCTTGGGATCGATCACCGGATCGCGGTCCTTTTCAAGTTTTGCGATCCAGCTTTTCATCGCTTCATAGATCGGACGAAGCTGGACATCGGTCGCAAACTTACAGGGCAGGGCTTTTGACACGCCGGCTAGCTGACAGATGTCTTCGGACGGAATACCGCCAAGCTGCAGTCTGGTCGCGAGAGCCCGCACGATCTCGCCTTCGTCTCCGGCGAGCTTTTCTTTGAACTCCTCAAAGGTCAGCTTCTCGGGCGATACGGCCGCAATCGAATACTCTGCGCCGCCGATGATCTCCCGCTCCTTGAATCTTCTCTGGGCGAGGGCGTTGATGATCGTGTACTTTTCGTCCGTGAGAATAAGATTCCCCTCGTCGAAGAGTTCGATGATCAGTTTGTACTCGGACGGTCCTTTGCCGATCGTGATGATCAGAACACGCTCGATCGATTTCTGCTCGATTCCGAGCACCTTTCCGCCTTCGATATATTTCCGGAGGTACATCGAGAACCCTGACGGGTTTTTCGGCGCAGGCGGAAGTTCGGACACAAGATGCGCCCGAACGCCCCTTACCACATACAGAAGATGACGCGCCTTCTCCTCCCCGTTTAAGCGGAAACCAAACGAGGCATTGTCATACTGATATATTTTCCCGATCCACAAAGGTAAAAGCGCGGCGAGCTCCGCTGTCATCGCTTTTACGTCCGCTCCGCTCATTCCTGATATCGTCGCCATTCTATGATAACTAGATAGGACGTGCAGAACTATAAACCGACACGGCCCTTTGCTTTGGAGATCGCTGTTTTCTGCAGGTACTTCGAAAAATCTTCCGCCTATATCGCCGGCGCGCCGTCATCGGACCGCGGGACAGAACAGATAACATAGATAAGACCTGAATACTAATATAATCAGACTGAAAAATCGCGGAGATATCATATGCAGGTAGCCTATATCAAAAAAGAAAAATGCAACACGGCGATGTGCAACCGCTGCGTGAAGTTTTGCCCGGCATCACGCAAAGATCAGCCGGTCATTTTCATCGGACGGAATAAAAAAGCAACGGTCGTTGAAGAGTTATGCAACGGATGCGGAAAATGCGTGAAGATCTGTCCTGAGAAGGCTATCGAGATGGTCACCCGGCCGGACAGAAAACCCCTCGACGCCGAGATCGACGAGAAGCTTGAGACGATAGAAAAGACCGAAGAAGTCGAGGTCACGGCTGAAGAAACGGCCGTGAAGCAGACCGCGCCGCCGAAGAGGAAAGAGACGCCGGAAGAGAAGATCGCCTCGAAAAAAGCGCGGCATGCCGAGCGCGTCATCCGGACAGCGATCTCCTGCGGTCTTGGTATGGCGGCGGGTATCGTCTCCTATTATCTTGCAGGCACGCCAAACCCGGTCAACGACTCGATGATCGAGGCAGGCCTTGCAGGCGTTCAGGCAACTCCTCTTGTAGGGGTCCTGGTTTTACTTGTGGCGATCGTTATCCAGAAGTCCCTTTTCATGGTCCTCAAGATCGACACCTCCAAACTCGGCAAAAAAGACTGGTTCTATCAGGCATTCATGACCTTTGCGACCTGGTATCTCTCCTGGACACTGATGCTTTCGACCTCCCTCCTCTCCGCATAAATGAGACTCGCCATCGTTCATAAAGACCGGTGCCATGCCAAAAAATGCGGCAAAGAGTGCATCGCGTACTGTCCCCGGGTCCGTACCGGTGATGAGACCATTATAATAGGGGAGAGCGGCAGAGCAGAGATCTCCGAAGAGCTGTGCGTGGGCTGCGGTATCTGCGTGAAGAAATGCCCGTTCGAGGCTCTGGATATCATCCAGCTCCCTGAAGAGCTGGATACGCCGGTGACCCGCTACGGGCCCAACGCGTTCGTTCTCTACGGGCTTCCCCAGCCGGTGGCGGGAAAAGTCACCGGACTTTTAGGCCCGAACGGTATCGGGAAATCCACCGCGGTGAAGATCCTTGCCGGACAGCTTCGCCCGAATCTGGGTATCTTCGATCATGAAGTTGAGTGGGCGGAGATCCTGAAGCATTATGCGGGAACGGAGCTGCTGGATTATCTCAAGCAGGTCGCCACAAAGACGATCAGGGCGTCGATCAAACCGCAGTATATCGACTTTATCCCAAAGGCGTTCAAGGGGACGGTCAGATCTCTTCTGGAAAAGAATGATGAGCGGAGGATGCTCGATTACTACGCGAAGGAGCTGGCCCTTGATACGATCCTCGATAAGGATCTGACGTATCTTTCGGGCGGAGAACTGCAGCGGGTCGCGCTGACGGTGGCTCTTTCGAAGGAGGCGGACTTTTACTTCCTTGATGAGGTGACTCCTTTTCTGGATATCTATCAGCGGATGATCGCGGCGCGCCTGATCCGGGAGCTTGCGGCAAAGCATCCGGTTATTTTAGTGGAGCATGATATCGCTATCCTCGATATGGTGGCGGAGACGGTCCATATCGGGTACGGAAAGCCGTCGGCTTTTGGTATCATTTCCCGGCCGAAGGGGGTCCGTATCGGGGTGAATCAGTATCTCGAAGGCTTTGTCGCTGAGGAGAATGTCCGGATCCGTGATTATCCGGTGCTTTTTGAGACGCGGAGTCATGAGAGTGATGTGGACCGCGAGACGCTGATGACGATCCCGAGGATGACGAAGTCGTTTCCGGGTTTCAATCTGACGGTGGAAGGGGGCGAGGTCCGCAGGGGCGAGGTGCTTGGTATCGTCGGAGCGAACGGTATCGGCAAGTCGACGTTTGCAAAGCTGCTTGCGGGCGTGGAGACGCCGGACGGCGGGAAGAAGTTCGATACGGTGCGTGTTTCGTATAAGCCGCAGTATGTGACGGCGGATTCGTCGGATTCAGTCGAATTTACGCTCCGGGCGGTGACCCGCAGGTTCGATACGTCGTATTATCAGCATGAGATCCTGGAGCCTCTTGGTCTTATGCCGATCCTGCAGTCGGAGGTGAAGAATCTGTCGGGCGGAGAGCTTCAGCGGGTGGCGATCGCTCTGTGTCTTTCGCGTGAGGCGGATCTGTATATTCTTGATGAGCCGTCGGCGCATCTGGATGTGGAGCAGCGGCTTGTGACGACGAAGGTGATCAAGCGTGCGGCGGAGGATAAGGGGGCCGGGATCATGGTGATCGATCATGATATGTATACGATCGATATGATCAGTGAGCGGCTGCTGGTCTTTGACGGGGTGCCGGGTAAGGAAGGTACTGCCCGGGGTCCGTTTGAGATGAAGGACGGGATGAATCTGTTCCTTTCGAGTCTGGGGATCACGTTCCGCAGGGATAAGACGGGCAGGCCGCGGATCAATAATCCGGGGTCGTATCTGGACCGGGAGCAGAAGGCGGCAGGGGAGTATTATTACTATAATGCTGCGGAGTCGGCTCTGGCGGCTGAGGGGAGCAAGGAGGAGTAACTTCGGCGAAGTGAGGGCCCCGGCTGAGGTTTTCCTATCTCATTTTTTTTACCTGCGGGGTGAGCCGTCAAGCGAGGGTCGTAGACCCGAGTCGGAGAGCAAATCTCTGATTTGCGAACAGGTTCGCCCTCAGCCAAGCAAGGCTTTGCCTTGCGACCAAGTCGATAGACTTGCGACTCCGGCGTGGAGGCGGGTTGGACGCGGAACGCGACCAACCTCAGCTGAGGCGGCACGGTCCATAGGGCCGGGCTCAGCTGAGCACGTTTTCGAAGGAAACTTGCGACCAAGTCGCCAGACTTGTGAGTTGGCCCGCTGCGGAGTATCCTATTTTCTGAGGCCCCTATACATTTCAAAGTAGTTCATCAGGAGTGGAGAATACAATTAAGGAAGGAGGTTGTTGGTTTTTCTCTTGTGTCAAATCGAATGCCTTACACGAAAACGACGTACATCTCAAAGGACTTCAGTTGTTATTTTCGGTTGAAATCACACCGAGTATGTCCTATTTGAAATTAGAAGAAATCATCTAATGATATAGATTTTGATTTTTTCTCAATTTTCTTAAAGCCTTTGAGAGTAGTCTCATCAATTGTTTTTTTACCCTCCAAATAGGACATAATCGATCCTTTTTCATCGATTGTCTCCCTATTAAATTTGAATTCTTCATTCATTTCAAATGTATTAATGACTGATGAAAAAAATTTAGGGGCTTGAGCAATCTGATCAGGAACAATATGGTATTTCCCCAACAACTCATCGTGGTTAGCATGTTCAGAATGATGCATATACATATAGCTTTCACGATCCAACATGCGCCCTTGATATTCTATTTTCTCAGCCTGAGATATATTCCCAGGGGGCGGATTGGGTGACCATTTCTTTGGTTCACGATTAACGCCTATAATATCTATACCAAGTGGTGCAGATAGGATATCTCCTGCAAGGCAAGCAACTTCATCTCTCCGGGGATGTTGTTCACGGCGAATATTTGAACCATAAAGAACTACTTCCTCCTCTAATTTCATGTCAGCAACTTTCTTATGATAGGATCGAATAAACTGAATTTTTGAGAGTTCACTTCCACCTTCAAAATCTATCCAAAAATTACGATATCCTTCAGAGAGATATGAATTCAATATGCCCGTAAATCTTCGTGTACCATATCTTAGAGGAATTGGTACAAATATCGGTTTAGAATTGCGGAATTTTAGATTTTCATATGCAATATCGACAAACTTCAGATAATCCTCTTGTGGTGTGATCGTCTCATTATAGGATTTCTGAAGAGGGGGAGATACATACTTTTGTATTTTTAGATTAGGAATGAGAAGTAGATCACTTCTCCCATGATACAGTGCCATTACACTTTCAATATATTCGTCCGCATCTGAGATATTATATGGATTAAATTCTAATGTGAGTGTATTTACAAGAAGTTTGTTTTTAAAAAGTTGATTCTGCTTCAATTTAAGATAGTTCTTTAGGAGATTTGGATTACTATCATCCGCTGCTTGACAAAAAATTTTAGGGCTAACTAAATGGCTTCGTTCTAGAATCTTTACTGAATCAAATAGTGATGTATCTAAGGATTTCAATGGAGAAATTTCATCTATTTTGAGGCCATTTAAATCAAATAGTTTACATGGGGTTTGAAATTTTAATGAACCAAAGGACAATGTCTTCGCTGTAAACAACGCGTCCTCATCAACCTCATCTACATGGACATTTATTTCAGTCGTACATTACCCTCCAGATTCTTTTATTTCGATAATTATTTTACAAACCATATCATCTTGAATTCTAAATTTGCTTACTTTTATATTCTCAAGAATGTTTATGATACTTACTTTATCATATATCTTTTCCAAGGCACATATCTTTAAAAGTCCGACTGTCCCAACCATATTTGTAACTAATATTGGAAGATTTTCTGAGACAAGTTTACGTGCCATCCCATCATCTAATACGAATTTGAAATCATTATTTTTCTCTTTTTTATACATATTTGAGTAAGATATAACATCAATTTCTCCTTTACCAAGAAGCAGTCGTAATTGTTCTATAATTGGATCAATTGTTGGGGGTGATAGTATATTCTCTGCGTAATAACATTGTGTTTGAATAATTTCTGGGACTCGATTCCACGAGGTTTCCTTACGAACTTCTGGAGTCACAGTTATCTGATATACAGTGGAGATAACATTAAGATACTGATATCTATCATTTTCTGGAACGAAATCTGCCAAATCATCAATGAAACAGACAAAAAATGAGGTATCAGGGATTACAATCATCTTATTCAAGTAACTCCTGATATTTCTGGTAACTAATTATCCCTTTATTGTAGAGTCTTTTTGCTATAGTCTCTCGCTTTTCATAGAGGTGCTGATAGATATCTGAGTGTTTTTCGTATCCATACGTTGTATAAATGAGGTACATTAATTCCTCATCATTCATATTTTGACAGATGGTTGATATCATCTCAGAGACCTTCCTTAACATCTCTCTATTATTAGGACTCATGGTGCTTTCCGCTTTTTCCTGGAGTCTTTTTCCACTATCAGTCAAATGGATTCCATATTTATCCTCTATAAATAACTCATCATTATTTTCAAGTATGGCTTCAGCATTTGATGAATAGGGACCAAATCTGTATGCAGTAAATGGAAATAATTTTTCAAATTTTGGAAAGGATCGCGTCAATAAAAATAATTCTTTTTGGAATTTAATTCGAGTTGGAACTGGACTCTTCGATGCTGAGAGGAGAATTGCAATTAATTCACGACGTAGTTTCTCTTCAGACTCAAAACTGGCTGATTCCATCTTCAATACCTTTGTTCATTTCAACTTTTATTATACACAATTCTAATCTTGAATAAATATCATGTATTATATATTTACATTCTAAATGATATTTGTTCGTTTTCTGCACATTAATCTTATATTTCAGTGGATACATATATCATTGCACCCCTCATAGTAAAAATACCTGCCTGTATTCTAAAGTGATCAAATTCGACCACTTTTCACCAAGTATTGGATTCATTTACATGGACTGATTCGGATAGAGGCGGAAAAATCCAGAGGTGCATCATTGCTATACTGAAAATTATTTCCAGATACATTGTCTTTTTCTGACCTATATACAATATCAGCATATTCCATTATAAACCCCTGACCGCGCGGTGCGATAGTGCCTCCGCTTTTGGTGGAAACGCGGGGCTCAGTGAGTGGGTAGGGTGTTTTAGGATGCAAAAAAATGAGATTGGGAGGGGGAGAGGGTTGTTTAGATGAATGAAAATGGGAGGAAAATTAGATTCTGGATGGTTATGGCCGGGTGTGGAGACATGAGATAGCCCGCCTGAGAAAAACATGAGATGAAAACCCCAGACCGGCATCCCCGATCCAATGCCCTCACATATTCTTCGTATCTGCGAGGTCCATATACAGCCGCATCGGGATCTTCTTTTCCAGCCTCCACACAATACTCATCGGCTTCGATCCCTCGTGACTCACATAATGCACTCTTCCTAAGAACACATAAGGCATCGTCTGGGTACCCTCACTCTTCGCCTGCCTCACAAACAACAATATCGAAATGCCCATCTTCTCATGGTGAATATACCTCTGCCCAACCTTACTCTCTGGTGATGTGATATTCTGCGACTGCCAATGGAAAAGCTCCTCACTAATAACATAATCCTCATACATCGTTGTAGGTGAATAGAACTTCTCGCTCTTTTGGAGTGTTACGAGCATAATAACAGTCTTGAGACCATCAATATACCGCACACCCTCCAGCATCCCGGCATACGAATCCCAATTAATCCAGCCAAGACCCGAGACAATTTCATCACGAGAATACGAACAGTACAAATCCAGTGCTGATGGATACCCTAACTCAATTCTTGAATCCAGGAATTCGATCTGTTCATAGCGAATCTCCAAAAACTCCACTAACTCTGCACAAACCAAAGGCATCTCTCTGATATGTCGAACAAAATCATTCGGAGTGTTAAACCCTGCCGCCTTTGGCAGATTTGGGGCTTTGAACGTGTAATACAACATCGTCAGCATCTCGACATCCTCTTTTGTCTCCACATTACCCCCATCACGGAATACGCGAAGCAGGAAATTAATCCACCGCCGAGAATTGATATGGGTTAGGCGTATCATGGCTTTGCCAAACACTCTCTCATTTGGATATGAGGTCTGCATCGAAACCCCTGCCTCAATACACAACTGCCAAAACATCCCATGTTGATAGACATCGGCAAGTTCCAGGTCATAGGTCTGGATGAACTTTTTCAGGGTCGGCACTTCACCCGTATCACGCTGATAATACTGAAGCTTATTCAGAATATTTCTCTTATTTGGGAGAGACCTCTGGATGTTTTCAAGAACGGTTTTCATCACCTCACGCTCCATCTGAATGAAACACCCGCTCGGCAGAGAACTAAATCCATGCTCCATCTCGTATTTCATCGAATGCCGGGTCTTGTCCAAGAGAGAGCGGAACTTTTGCTCAAAGTTATACTTCTGATGAGAATGCCCCACAAAATCCAGGACGGTGAGAACGTCCTTTCCTTCACTGAGACGCAGACCCCGTCCAAGTTGTTGTAAAAAGACGGTTAAACTCTCTGTTGGCCGTAGGAAAAGAATGGTGTTAACCTCGGGAATATCCACTCCTTCGTTGTAGAGATTCACGGTAAAGATGAAGTGAATCACCTTTTTTTGCAGGCTAGCTTTTGCCGATTGTCGTTCTTCTTCACTGGATTCAGCATCTAAGTAGGTGGAAGGGATGCCGGCTGTCGTGAAATGTTCTGCGGCCTCTTGGGCGTGTTTTCTGCTGACACAAAAACCGAGGCCGATTACTTGAGAAATGTCAGTGACATATCGGTCAACTGCATCTAAAATAGTCCGTGTTCGTTCCTTGTTTCCGATATACTTCTCTTCGAGTTCGTGGACGTCATATTTGCCATACTCGAATTTGATGGTGGAGAGGTCGACGGGATCTGTTACGCAGAAGTATTGGAAGGGTGAGAGGAGGCCGCGGTTGATTGCTTCGGGCAGACGAATTTCGGCAGCCGTTACCCCGCCAAAATATTCGGTGATGTCGTGTCCGTCCATCCGTTCAGGAGTGGCGGTGAGTCCTAGGAGAATTTTTGGTGTGAAGTAGGTGAGTAAGGTCTGGTAACTTTTTGCTGCTGCATGATGGAATTCATCAACAACGATTACATCGTAGTAATCTGGTGGGATTAAGGTCTGGAACTCTTTTGATTGGAAGGTTTGTATGGTAAGAAAAAGGTAGTCATAATTTTCAGGAGTGTTGTTTCCGTCAAAGAGTTCGCCGAAGTTTTGGTTTCGCAGGACTCCTCTAAAGCAGGCGAGGCTTTGTTTGAGGATCTCGGTTCTGTGAGCGATGAAGAGAAGACGGTTGGGTTTGTTTGGATTTTCTAAACAGTGTCTTCGGTAGTCAAAGGCGGATACGACGGTTTTTCCCGTTCCAGTGGCGGCGACGATGAGGTTTCTCCATCTGTTGTGGAGGGTTCGTTCGGTTTGGAGTTTTTCGAGGATTTCTTTCTGGAAGGGATAGGGTTCTATTTGGAAGAGGTATTCGTTGTGTTCGCCACACATTTTTTCGGCTTTGAGGGCTTTGCGTAAGTCTGGTTCTCGGTCATTTGTGTAGGTTTCGAAGTCAGGGTTGTTCCAGTAGGTGTCGAAGGTGGCGGTGATGATTTTTAGGACATGAGCCATGTCTTTTTCGGTGAGTTTGACGTTCCATTCGAGCCCGGTTCCAAGGGCGGCGTTGGAGATGTTGGATGAGCCAACATAGGCGGTTCCAAATCCGTTGTGTCGGTGGAAGATGTAGGATTTTGCGTGGAGGCGGGTGGTTCTGGTTTCGTAGGAGATTTTGATTTCGGTGTTGGGAAGGTTGTGGAGTTCTTTGATTGCTTTGAGGTCGGTTGCTCCCATGTAGGAGGTGGTGATTATTCTAAGGGGGTGTGTTTTGGTGAATGCTTTGAGTTCTTCGATGATGAGCCGAAGGCCGCTCCATTTGATGAAGGAGACGAGCATGTCGATTTTGTCGGAGCTGAGGATTTCTTTTTTCAGTTCGTTCATCATGGAGGGTTCGAGTTTTGAGCCGGTGAAAAGAGTGCTTATGGAGATGGAGGTTTCGGGTCTGATGAGTTGGTTTTGGTCGGAGTTTTCAAGGACGCCGATGAGTTGGTCTACTCCGGAGATTTTTTGGAAGTTGATGTCGGGATCGTTGGTTGTTTGGGCGAGGAGTTCGATGATTTGGTTTGCGGTGTGGATTTGATTTTGCAGGTAGAGGTCGTCATTTTTTTCTTTGAGAAGAGGGAGGCTTTTTTCGATGATTTCGGTGAGGTATTGGGAGAGGATGTGTTTTGCTTCGGCAGGGTCGATTGGGCGAGTGAGAATGGAGGAGCCGGTTTCTGTGTGGGTGTTGATGTCTTTTTGGATGAGGGTGGAGATGAGTTGTTCGTAGATGCCTGGGGAGAGAGTCATGGATGCGTGAAGAATAGATTGGTGGGCAAATGCATAAGGATAACGACAGGGAGAAGGGGGGCATAAGGTGAAAGATACGTGTGCTGACGTGTGGAGATAAAAAAATGAGTTGTATGTAGGTTTATTTCATCTTTTCAATTATTACCCATCGCCTAATTTCGCCAATCCGCATATCCTCTGACCTCGGTGAGATACCGGGCAGTTTCGCATAATCTTTCAAAAGCCCGTTCTTTCCAATTGTCCATAAAGACCCCTCCAAGCAGTCCGACAGTGATCTCACGTTCGAACCGTTCAGGATAGAGAGCATACAGAAGATCCCAGCACTCGAGTATCTCATTTTTCCGTTCCCGGAGAAACAGCGGGTTAGGAATGCTGTCTGATTTACGGAGGTTGACTTTCGTATCGGAGGGTATGAGATTCCACAGATCATTACATCTCCAGACTGCAAAAGGGAGAAGGTGATCTATAGCAAGTGTCGATTCGTTTAATCTCTGACCAGACCAGACGCACGAACACGCACCCGTCCGGCTGTGTTCGTGGAATAATTTTGCAGCATCAGAAACATTCCTTTCGGAAACCGGGTACATCGAGAAGCGTTCCATGAGTTCTCCGTCAGTTATGCCGGAATCAGTGTTTTGCCTCTGTAAAAATTCCATCCATTTCTGAGCTATGCATCCGCTGCCGATTATGAAGCCGCCAAGTTCCCGAAAAACACTATAGAGTTCTGAGGAGATGGAAAATGAGCCGCATCGTTCGATCAGGAGCTGGAGAGAGAGGGTGTCGGATTTTTTTATCGCGGCCGGCTTTTTTTCGAGAGAGAAGACCGAGTATTCTTTTCCCGTCTGAGAGTATCCAAGATGACGCATGGGGTTGTCGGTGATCGTGTATCGGATCTGGCTGATGAGTTTTGCGAGGGTGTCTCGTATCTCTCCTGATACGTTACCGGATACAAGTTCGTCGTAAAATACTGAAAGACCGCCGTGTTTTTCATAATATTGGCAGACCTCCTGAAATAACGGACGGAAGGTGATTTGTCGGTTTCCGTTTCGTTCGCCTTTTTTCATGGCGATAAATGTTCCCGGCAGAAAGAAGGGGTAGTAATAGATGAGCCATTTGGCGACGCAAAGACCTGTCGGGATGTGTATCCGTCTTGTTTGCTGATTTAAGGATGCATACTGGGGATATTCCTGGCAGCATTCAATAACAGACTGGAGAAGAGAGTATTTGTATGGGGTGTCTGTTTTGTCACGTTCTATGATGGAGTTGATGCTTGAAAACGTGTCAGAGGGCATTGATAATGTATTCATGATGTATCTGCATATATTTTTCGGCGGTGGGGTGATGGATGCAAAAATACCATCAGTTTCTGGGAGTATAGGAAAATAACTTCCCCACATCAATATTAATAATTGTCGATATAGTATTTTTCGGCAGATTTATATTAACTCAAATCAATAATCAAACTCATATGAATCATTTTTACCCTCCAAAATATCCGTTCACATCGGAATGGGAGGAGATATTCACAGAAATTCCAGAAAATAGAAGCCGTGTTGTTTGGATTCAAAGTCAGAAATTTTTAAACGTTACTGGTCAACCTATCTATTTAAATGCAATAAATAGACAATCCATTTCTTTTTATAAATGTTGTTTACGGCACCAAAAAGAGGGGGTGCTTGTTTACCCAACTCGTGATCTCTCCATTACTTCCTTGCTAGCTCTTGAGGGGATGTATTATAATTATGATAACAAGCAGAGGTTCAATGGGAGAGATAAAATTCTCATCATTAGCAGTCGTTTATCTCTTCGAAATGAAATCCGTGATTGTTTCAAGATGTTAAAAGCTGGTTCATTACCAATCTATTATGAACTCTTCCCTGTTGCTCGGATTACATCAAATGGAGGTTTCAATAGATTTTCAGATTTAAAAAAGACAAAAGTTGAACCTAAAGTATACATATCTCCAAATCTAGATGCACTTCCAGCAAAAAATTTAGCAGAACAAATATTTAGTGTTATTGTTGAAGCGGACCCATTTTGGAATTCAGATAAAGATAAGGAGTTGAGAAATTGGATTACTGGATCCAATATCCCCCACTTGTTTTGGATAGCAGCTGATCCCACACCACCACATTTTTACAATTTAATAGAATCAAGGCTGCTTCCTTATTGGGGATGGAATGCTGGGGAGTTAAAAGCAGATTCCCAGTTCGATGAATCCAGTTTGAAAGCTGGAGATTTTGATTTAAATCAGCTTTTCTGCCAGAATTTCGGTGAAATACAGAACAAATTTAGTGGTATAATCAAAGTTATTGTCCCAGTTAAGGAGGACCACCTCAACAAAGAATTTAGAAAATGCAGAAAGATCTATTTTCAACTACTTGAGAGTGCTAGAAAGAACAGATTAAATTCAGGAATCTCATTTGCTCATCGTTATATTGGATGTATCAATGCATTAGAAGAGACTATTTCACCATTAAGTTACAGCGAAAAACATCTTGAAGGAAGATGGGGTTATACCTCGGCTATCAGATCACTTAAAATATTGGCATCCCAAGCCGAATCAATTAAGAAAGAATCACCATTTTTTAGTACTTATGCTATTGATGCTGTTGATAGATTAAACGACATCTATCATTACATGTTGGAAAAAAAGAACGGGAAATATCTAGTAATCCTGGAAATAATTAATGAAGCCTTACAAAACAACAAGAAAATTGTTATCATTGCGAAAAATGGGATTTATAGATTGGCTCTCGAAGACTATCTAATCGAAGAAAAAAACCTCAATATTCTAGAATTAAACGAGAAAGGAATCTATTTTTCCTCAATGGATGATATTTCAAGAGCATTCAACGAAATAGGAGCAGTTACTACATGCATTCTTTATGGTTGCCCCAGATATTACAATAATTTCATTTTGTCTCTAGCTAAAGCTGAAAGGCTTGGTATAATTGTCTATGAATCAGAGATTCCATTTTTAATGACGATGCTTAACGTGATCGATGATAATAAGAATATCTTCTCATCAGAGAAAAAAGGAAAAAGCATAAGTGATATTCTATCTTCTCAAAGATTAATAAATTATATTCTAAATTACCCTCTTAACTCCTCAAAACAAGATTTAAGGTCTAAAATAATCACAATATGTCCAACTGACGCTCAAATGGGGGATTTTACTTATGACTCCATAATGTCAGATTTTTTCATGGAAGAACTTGACATTGAAAACGAATGTGCAGAAGATTTTGATATAGATGATGTTCTTTCTGAAAAAGATAACAGAAATACAGTTCCAGCAATAAAAGTCTCTTTTTCTAGTGGAAAATCGATATTATTGAGAGCTAATAAACAAGTTCAGGTATTTGATAGTATAAGAAAGAAAGTAAATGATATTACTGCTAGTAGTTTAGTAAAGAATAATATCCTAATTTTAGTTGAAAATTCTACTAAGAAAACAATTGTCTCCTCCATCATCTCTAAAGTCAGATCTGATCCAAAAATGACTACAGTTATTTTTTATCAAAAATATTGGATCAAATGTTTACGTGATGGTGTCTTTGAACATAATGATACTCCAAATACCCTCCTCGAAAAATTACGGGAGAAGGGAGCGAAATCACCAGAAACACCAACAGCTGTTTATTTATGGTTAAAAGAAGCGGTCCTAGGGCCACAGGATCCTGAGAACATACGTAGGATCGGTGAAATATATAACAAGGAACTATTGATCAGAGATTGGAAACTCGTAGCTGCTGCTATTAAGAGATTACGTGGGATCCATCGAGGTTTAGCAAGGAAATTATATCATCTCATCCCAGAAGCAGCAATTGAATATGAAAACCAAGAATCAGAAAACACAATTATCGATGAAGAATTAGAATTATCTTTAGAAGACTTCAGAAACAGTATTTCTCTGGAGATAGTTACTTCTTGCGAAAAAGTAGGAGAGATTCCTATCTCTCAATTAGACAAACTAAATTTTGATGCTCATGGTAAAAATGACAACAAATAGTGCTGACAATTCCGTTCGTGAAAAATTTGTGAATTCCCTGTTGGATAAGATCAAAGGGCGTTGTACAGGGTCGCTATATGAAAAAGTATACGATGATAAACCCTCTATCAAATTATTTATTGGGAATTTATCTCCTCGTATCCCTCTTAATACTCTCTCAACCATTTACTCTAAAACATCTCCTTCAAGTGCGGGACTTGAAGTTTTGATCAATAAGAACGATATTGATACGGCCCGAATCAGAATAACAGCAGGGGCGGTATTTTATTACAAGGTTTTTCCTACACGTGAAGAACAACTTGAAATCTACAACTTAGAAAGAGATGGGAGATTTCGTAGAGATCCTGATTCTCAAGGAGATAAATACGATGGAGAAGTTGGTGATGCATCGTTAAGTGGGTTTAAACTCAGAAGCGTATATCAAAAAGCTAAACCCAAACCAGTTGTTTTTGAGGTCAATATCTCCGACTTGATAAAAGAGAGATTACCTACCAAAAATAATTTTCCAGAAGGTGAACGCCTAGCAACAGAAGCTTTAGAAATATTTTCTAAAGACGAAAATAAGTTCCGGTCTAAAACCCATATTGGAAAAACCCGTAGTGAAAAAGATAAAGAACTTGAAGTCACAGAAGCGGATCTCATAAATGAGGAAACATTCAATGCATTTATACGTTCATGGGGGACGACGATTCAAACTCCTCATTGGCAATCTGGACTCAATTATACTATATCCGAATTTGATGACAAATCAATTAAACTGAAACTGACGATTGATAATCAATTTACTGAAAATACACCTTTGAATGCGGTTGATAACTCAATGTTCGAGACTCAACTTCAAGTTGACCCCATCAATTTTGTATTTCAGGATTATATTTTGAGTTATCTGAAAGATGATTTGAATTATGATGGAAATATCCATGCCAATGGTTTCAATTGTACTGTAGTGAAAAAAGGCAACACTATGGAAATTGAACATATGCCAATTTTCTCCCAACGCAAATACAAATCAAAGACAGACATCACACCGAAATTTACTGCCCTTTCTGAAAACCCAAGTGATGTTCTCGAGAAAATTTCCGAGGCAATGGGTAAAGAGATAAAGCGGCTTACAGATAGTATCCCCTCCTTACAGCATGTATCGGAAATTGGAATAAACAAACTTAAGACAGAAATTGATGATTTCCTTCAAGAAAAACAAAGATTTGATACGAGTTGTGATATCCTAAGAACGAATAAACATGCAATGGACGCATTCAAATTAATGAATGCAGCATTTGCTAATTCTGGAAAAGGCTACCAGTCATGGAGATTATTCCAAATAGTATTCATTGTGATGGAAATCGCAGATGTGATTGCTTCTTCGACAAAAACAAAATGTGCAACACTTGAAGATGTAGATTTGATATACTTCCCCACTGGCGGTGGAAAAACAGAGGCATATTTAGGACTGGCAGTCTTTACTGCATTCTATGATCGGTTAAGGGGGAAGAAAGATGGAGTAACCGCAATTACTCGATTCCCGCTACGACTGTTATCTCTTCAACAACTTCAAAGGATAGCAGATATATTTGGTCAAGCAGAACTTCTTAGAAGGCAGCATCCAATCATTGGAAAGGTAGGATATGCACAATTCAGTACAGGTTACTATGTTGGAGATGAAAACACCCCAAACAAAGTATATTCTTGGGAGTTCGGCACAGGGATACCTATCGATAATATCAGTAGAGTAAATACTGATCCAGACCTACAGGAAAAATTTAAGATCATCTCAAAGTGTCCTTTTTGTGGAAAGAATACTGTCAAATTAATTGGGGATCTAAATAGTTTACGTATCATCCACAAATGTACAAATCCAGAATGTGGGGAAGAAATCCCGGTATATATTTCTGATCAAGAAGTAGTTCGTTATCTTCCAACATTTATTGTCTCAACATTAGATAAGATGGTTTCCGCCAGTTGGAGCAAAGAGTTTAAAATGCTCTTTGGTAAAATCAATGGACGGTGCCCTAAACATGGTTACATCTCAGGAAAAGCCTGTATGTATCATGATACCTATGTAAAGGATCCAAATGCATGTACACAAGAGTCCTATGATCCTGTATCATTGTATGATCCTTCCCCTACGTTGATGATTCAAGATGAGATCCATCTGATTCGTGAATCTTTAGGTACATATGATTCTCATTATGAATCGTTTTTAGATAACTACATCCAGACGATCACAGATGGTAAAAAAATCAAAATAATTGGCTCATCAGCCACGGTAACAGACTATGAAGCCCAGATTCGGGAATTATATCTGAAAAAAGCCCACAAATTCCCTGCATATAGTCCATTCTATGCTTATGAGGATCAAACAGAACATTCTCGATTTGTGGCGGGAATCATGCCCCATAACAAAACAGTTATTTTTGCAGTTCTTGACACAATGCAGATTTATTATGAGGAAATTGAAAACTTAAAAGCGAATCCAAGTCTTGCATTAAAGATGAATGTGGGTTTTACCTCAGAAAAGGAAGTTCTGGAAACATTAAAAGATTATGAAATTGAGTTGTGTTACAACCTTGCAAAACGTGAAGGTGATGCAATAGCCAATTCCATTCTTACAGTAATCAATGATTCATTGGAGATGAAGAAATACCATAAAATGAACCTTAAAATGATGACTGGAGATGTAACGTTCCGAGATGTAAAAGAAATCCTCTCTACTATTGAAAATGGTAATATGGAGAATCACATAGATTTGATTATAGCCACAAGTATGATATCTCACGGTGTTGATATCGACAGTTTGAATTTTATGGTTTTCATGGGGATGCCAAGAAATACTGCTGAGTATATTCAAGCTCTGAGTCGAATTGGAAGAAAGTACCCTGGCATTGTGTTCGTTATTTTCAACCCAACAAGAGAAAGAGATCAGAGTTACTACAAATACTTTCCTAAATATCATGAATACAAAGATATTCTTGTCGAACCAGTCCCAATTAGTCGATGGGCTAAATTTTCTATAACACGTACTCTTCCAGGAATTTTCTCAGCTTGTGTTCTCAATTACCTGGAAGGAAAAGATGGAATAAGTCCATATATGACAAAAAATTTCAAAGAAGGGTATGATAGTCGCGCCTTCACAGAGGAGGATATATTAGATTTCATTTTGAAGTGCTACAAAGTTGAAGAGAATGAGATGGGTGCATATTTTAAGCAGATAATATCTGACAAAGTAAAAAACTATATTGATCAAATTCGCATCTCAGAAAAGAATGAATTCATTCCAGGTATGCTTTCAGATATGCCTATGAGAAGTTTACGGGATACAGATTCCCCACTGATAGTAAAGCCCACGGGAGAAAGTTTTGACCCCATGGATCAAATTCGAGTTCAAGAATCTGGGGGGGTGCAATAATGCAGCGTGGTAAAAGTCAGGTCATGTTTCGTTACCTTCCGGAATCTGTAATAGATTTCTCAGATACCCACACTATCGGGAAAGTCGTCTCATGGAACACGATCCCATTAAATCTCGAAAATTTGAATGTGGGGCGGATCTATTATGAAATTGTGGAGAGAAGACTAAAACGCTTTCCATCTAAAAAGGGATACCCAGATAAACCAAAATCTGATTCATTCATCTTTTTAGAGCCGAAAAAGGTTAACGTGGAGATATTCCCCCTGACATTTATTTGTAATAAATGTGGTAAAGCCTATACTTTCAATAATCTAGAGTCATTTAAGAAAGTATTTGCACGAAATGGTTATCATTGCGTATGTGGGGGATCATTAAAACAACTGGATCTCGTTCACTATCATAATTGTGGAAAAATAGAGAGTCCTAAAGTTAGCAAGTGTTCGAAACATGGATACCAAAATATAGTATTATACAAAGGTGGTAGTAGAAGACTTGCCGACTGGAGATGGGAATGTGGGATTTGTGGTGAAAAAACGGGTTCTCTTAAGAGTAAATGCTATGAATGCGATGATTGGATGAAAACTGCTCCATTCAGGCAAAGTCAAGTGTTTTATCCTCACTCATTCTCGCTTATCAATACGATAGGTAATCATAATTTGAAAACATTTGAGGATCTGAATCTTATAAAATTATATCTTTCCCACTATCTTGGTATTATCTCAGACAAGGACTATGATGAAATACGGAATTCTGACACAGAACTGGGAAAGAATGATAAGGTTTTAGCAGCTCGTCAAAAACTGATGGATATAGGTATTTCAAAAGAAGATATTGATGATGTATTAGGGTCATTAGATGGATCTGAGACTCAAAATATGCGTGACAATGCCATAAAAAATGTAGATCAGATCCTTAATCTTTCCCAAGAAAAATTGAATACCATAGTATCCTCATTACAAGGTTTTAATGAGACATTAAATCTCAAAGGATCACAGACAATACGTGATGTAATCGAAGAAGCGAAGAAGCGGGCAGAGAGTAATTTTACAACCATCTGCCAATTTCCAAAAGCATTGCATGATATTGGCGTATCGAACGCCTATGTCGTTAGTGATTTACCACTTGTTTCAGTTGTTTTTGGTTATACTCGCGTTTCTGTCGATCCAAAAGAGTGTACTTTAAGGTCATTCCCAAGAGATGAAAACTACCCTGAAAAAACCCCAATATATGTCAATTCAAATGAAACTGAGGGTATTATTCTTGAAATTGATCGATACAAGATTCTCAAATGGTTAAAAATGAACAATATTATATCATCGATTCCGTCTCCAGACGATGATATAGGATTAAAGAGTTGGTTCTTAAACAATATTGATGTGGAATCCATCCCAGTTTTTGATGAAATACCTACGGATCTTCAAATTACTAAGTATGTCTATTCACTTCTCCACACCATGTCGCATGTTTTGATTAGAAAAGCAGCCGGTCTAGTCGGAATCGATAAAGACTCACTTGGAGAGATCATTTTCCCAGCAGTTCCAGCGATATTAATTTACACTAATAATGTCCATGATTTTCAGATTGGAGGTATGCATACACTTTTTGATACAGGGATTATTCCGTGGACTGAGATGGCTAAAGAGAGTGCCATGTCCTGTTTGTATGATCCTGTTTGTATATCATCAGAGGCATCGTGTCATGCATGTTTACATCTAAGTGAAGGTGCCTGTGAACATTTCAATCGAGATCTTGGACGCCATTACCTTATTGGACGAACTGAAGCTACTGGGGAGCGAACGATTGGATTCTGGGAACGAGATTTCCTTGAATCGGTGGATAAATGAAATATGATCTTGCCATCTTATTAAAATCAAAAACACGAGTATCAGAGATAAAGACACTATTATTGCTCGTATTCTCTGAAAATCATATACTGAAAGGATGGCAGATCATAAATCCATTACGTGAATTTTCTACAGCAAGTGAAAGTGAATCTATACTATATACCCTTAAGGAAAACGGAGTATTGATCAACATAAAATCGGCCCCATCTATCCATGATTATCAGTTTCAGTTAAACTGTGATGATATTGATAATTTTTTTACTGGTGAAGAACTCGCAGCTGAGGTGATCGAAAGATATATTGATCGAACCTGTGAATCTGAAAATGATAGGGTTAGCTTTGTTTCAACAATTCCAAATGAGATGCATGCAATAACAAAGAAAACACACCAGATAGAACCAGCTCTAATTCGCCTTATTTCAAAAGCAAAGAATTCCATTTGGATCATTAATCCATTTTTCGATAAATTTGGTGCAAATATGATTCTTGATGCGCTAATTGGAGCAGCAAAACATGGAGTTCAAATTAAGATGATCGGAAGGGATTTTGAGGGGAATCTTCCTCTAAAAGAATCACTTCACTTTATTGCATCAGAATTTATGCAAAAAGGATTAATTGACTATCTTGAATATCGGGATTTCTTTTCGAGAGGTGAAGATGGTAAACAAAAATACGCACTTCACACAAAAATGCTCATATCAGACCAATCCGCTTACGTTGGAAGTGCAAACTTAACAGAACACAGTATGAGAAATAATTTTGAGTTGGGGGTTATTATTGAGGGTAAATCTATTCTTCCCGTAATTTCTTTAGTTGAAGAGATGTGGGACTATGCAAGACGTGTAAACATAACCGATGGATAATAATTTTGGGAAATGGAGTTCTCTCATTATGAGCTTTTTTTTGCTGCGAGTTGCTCCCTCTCGATTTGTAATCGTATTTCTGCTAACTGAATGTAGTCTTCAGATAATTCAATCCCCATCCAATTTCGACCAAGTTTCTCTGCAACAACGGCAGTTGTTCCAGAACCCATGAAAGGATCCAAGACACAATCACCTCCGTTTGAACCTGCTTTTATAAAGAATTCCGCAAGTCGTTCCGGGAAACGTGCCGGATGTTTAATATTTTGTGAATACATTTTTTTGAAGGAATTCTTGCTACCAGTATTACTAATAGCCAAAACGTCTCCCGGTTCTTGGATGTATTTATCCGAGAGTTCATTCATCTGTGAATAAGGATCTTCAATGTGCAATACACTTCCTGGATCTGCCCCTCCTTTATTTTCCCATACTTTTTCGCAGTCAAAAGAATAGGTACTTGGGCGTGTATTATGCTCTCTATTTCCCTTACCCTGACCGTTCAGATAAATCTTCATAGCATTGGAATACGGTCTCCTAATATCATCCATATTGAATGTCCACGTATCACCCTTGCTAAACCAGAAACAATATTCATGCGATTTTTTTGTTCGACCATATTTTCCGGTAGAGAATGAATTTGGAGGTGTAGCTGGATTAAACCATACATAGTCCCGTACGAGATGGAACCCAACTTCCTTACAGAGTTTGACTACAAGTTCAAAAACATAAAGATGCTGAAAACTATCAACTGTTTTATCATTAATATTGAGAATAAAACTCCCATTAGGTTTTAGAACCCGATATAATTCTTTTGCTTTGGGGAGAAACCAATCGACATATCTGTCGGGGTGGAGTTCGGCCATAATGGATTGACTTTCGATTTTATATTTTCGTTGATTTGCATAAGGCGGAGATGTCAATATCAAATCGATAGAATCATCATCAAAATCTTTTAAGATATCTCCACAATCCCCAAAGGTGATCCTGTTTAAATATTGTTCGTTTGCCATATAGAATACACCAAATTGAGTATTATGTTGTTCTTCACGCAGCTTAATCATTACTATCAATTAAGCCAAGATCTACTATCCTAACCGTTCATGAGGAGGATCATCAAATGATCATTTTTGCAGCGCACATATCAAACTATCATCAATATTGACAAAATATTTCATCCTATTTTCAATCCAGAAAAACAGCAATGCGCTGAAAAATAATCCCTTTTATTTATGGGAGCCGCTGGGGCGGCGACAGGATTTGCCCGAACGCTCCCGATGAAGGGACGAGCAATACAGCATAGCTGGATTGCGAGAGTGAGGAGAAGCAAATCCGATTCTGGGAGCCCGAAGGGCGGGATTCGCGCCGATTCAAGCGAGCGAAGCGAGTCGGAGAGCAAATCTCTGATTTGCGAACGCGGTTGGTTTTTTTCTTA
This sequence comes from Methanocorpusculum sp. GPch4, assembly GCF_012062385.1. Lineage (NCBI taxonomy): Archaea > Methanobacteriati > Methanobacteriota > Methanomicrobia > Methanomicrobiales > Methanocorpusculaceae > Methanocorpusculum > Methanocorpusculum sp. GPch4. The sequence goes on from NZ_SIJA01000076.1 coordinate 203,247, forward strand.
TGTATCCACACCCAACAAACTCCTTCCCGAATCTCACCCCTCTTCCATCTCACCCTCCACTCGCAAGTTTCCTTCGAAAACTTGCTCTGCTAAGATCGCCGGCTGCGCCGTCGATCCGCCTCGGCTGAGCCCGCCCCTATGTGTCGGCCCGCCTCCGCTGAACCCGGTCCGATGGACCGGGCCCCGCCTCAGCTAAGGGACCGAAAGGTCCCCGCCTCAGCTGAGGGCGAGCCTTGCGGCTCACCCCGCTTCATCAATTCGAGCTGCACTCTTCGGATATCTTTCCCGGTCTGGCATAACTTATCCGCATACATATCCTTCTGAAAAAACAGCGGCTTCAATCTATCCTGCAGCGTCGGCGGAATATCACTCATCATAACGTATCTCCAGTCCGGGTATCCCCGAACACATAAACAACCTAAGACGTCACGCATTATAAACCCCTGACCGCGCGGTGCGATAATGCCTCCGATTTTCGCGGAAACGCCGCTCTCACTGAGAGAGATACCGTACAAAAAATGCAAAAAACAGGACCCTCTCCCCCATCCCGGGAGCCGCTGGGGCGGTGAACCGGATTTGCCCGAACGTTGAAAAACGCTAGTAATCCTTTTTTTCTCACGTACCCAAACCAGGATCAAGAAGAGTGCCCCTCCCCCTCACCAAGAGGAGGGGTCTTAGAAAAAAAGCATTGGCCCGCCCCGACTCGACCCGTTTGGTCGAGATCTGGGCATATCATTCGGGCAGGAGTAATCCTATAAAACCTCCTGTCCTCACCAATACAATTTGAATCAGGAATATTTATGCCCAAAACCGCGTGGTGGCGGGTTGGCGACGAAGTCGACGACCTCAGGCGAGCAAATCTATGATTTGCGAGTCGATAATGCCCCCTCTTTTCGCGGAAACGGCGTTCTCACTGAGAGAGGAGGGGGTTTTCTGATGCAAAAAAACGGGACACGGGTGATGAAGACCGGGATTTTTTCCACCCCCTGACGAACGGATTTGAAACAAATAGGGGCCTCAGCAAACAGGATACTCCACCGCGGGCCAACTCGCAAGTCTGGCGACTTGCTCGCAAGTTTCCTTCGAAAACTTGCTCCGCTAAGATCGCCGGCTGCGCCGTCGATCCGCCTCGGCTGAGCCCGCCCCTATGTGTCGGGCCGCCTCGGCTGAGGTCGGCCGCGTTCCGCGTCCAACCCGCCTCCCCGCCGGAGTCGCGGCCCCGCACCCCAGATCAAGAAAAGGGATTGTTCATCTATTTTTTGCAGAAAAAAAGACATGCAAGATAAGAAAAACCCGCATGCAAGTGAGCGAAGCGAAACGGAGAGCAAACTGAAAGTTTGTGAACAAGTGAGCGAAGCGAAACGGAGAGCAAATCTCTGATTTGCGAACAAGCGAGGGCTGCAAGCCCGAACCGGAGAGCAAAGCGAAGCTTTGCGAACGGGTTTTTCCTCAGCATTTGTCCAAGAGCCGAAGGCTCTTGAGACGTCTCACGAGCTTTTAGCTCGTGGACTTTTCCAGAGAGGGTGCGATTCTGCGTAGGCGAAGCCCAAATGGGCAAAGCTCATTTGGGCTAATTGGCGGTTAAATAATCTCATGTTTCCAAACCCAGCCGTACCCTTCCCAAATTGGATTCACAACCACACCGCGTAAGTCCTACTAAAAAAAAGATCAGATCCTGGTATATGTGCCGCCATACTGGTCGGTCAGGATCTTTTTATCAGCAGATAATGTGTGAGGATAGACGGTTTTGGTGTCTGTTGTGTAGGCAAACACATACTTCCCTTTGTCGTTGCCCCAGAAAATATCGACTTTCGCTGCTTCGGATGAGCCGCCCTCCGCCATCATCGCATACCCGGTGTTGTCGTCTTTGATCTCATAGATGATGTAGACCTCTTTTCCGTCAACGGTGTAAGAATCCGTGCTCTGCCAGATACCGACGATCGGGTCGGCCGTCCCGGTGCTGTTCACTGCCGGGACATCGGGGCTTATACACCCTGCGCTGGCAACAACGAGAACTGCGATGAGTCCGAGTAAGACTATCAGCTTTTTCATGCAAAGGATATCTTGCCTTTATCATATAATAAGTTCCCGCCGCATCGATAAGCAAATGCTTATGCCTTTTCCTCATGCAAATATATCTCAATGGCTCTTGAAATAGAAATAAAAGTGAAGGTCCCTTCCCTCGATCCCATCAGGGAAAAGCTGCTGGAAAACGGCTCGGTCCTGATCGCCGAACAGGATGAACATGATCTGTATTATAATGCTCCCCACCGTGATTTTGCCGTGACCGACGAAGCGCTCAGGATCCGGTACCTGACCAACCAGACCTGCGGGAAGGCTATGCCCCCGAACGTGACCTACAAAGGCCAAAAAGTCGGCCGAGAGGGTTTCAAATCCAGAGAAGAGCTCATCGTCGATCTCTCTTCTGCCGAGGAGTACTGTCTGATCCTTGAGCGGCTCGGTTTCCGGCTGACCGCCGAGGTCGTCAAACACCGGGAGATCTATCAGTGCAAAGACGCGATCGTCACGCTGGATTATCTGCCCGGGGTCGGCACGTTCTCGGAGATCGAAGCATCCTTTGATCTTTCAGAGGAAGAAGCGATATCCGTGATCAATAAAACCGCAGAGATGGCCGGAATCGTCGGCGAACGGCTGACCAGATCCTATCTGGAGATCATGCTGGATTCCAAAAAGATCTGATTATTGGAAGATCCATTTTATGGCAGACAAAAGATCCGTGTTCGAAAACAATGACCCCGAAACGATCCGGGCAGTCATGATCAGCGAAGTCGTCCCCAAAGATCCGGACCAGGATTTTTACGCAGGACCTGACGCCGATTATGCAAAGTCGGCGGTCGCGTTGTTCCGGCAGGCCGGCGTCGATGTCTCCTCAGTCTCAGAACTCCTTGCTCGCGGGATCTATCTCACGAACGCGGTAAAAGTTCCCAAAACCGGATACGCTGTGGAACTTTCCGCGATCGAACACAGTCTGCCTCTCCTGGAAGAGGAGCTTGCGTTGTTTCCAAATGTTCAGGTGATCATGCTGATGGGCGATGTTGCAAAAAAGTCGTTCAATATGATCGCAAAAAAAGCGGCCGGCAAAAACTGCATCCCGTCCGGCGCGACCTACAAACTGCGGGCAGGCGAGTTCTATTTTGGAAACGTGCGGGTCATCCCCTCCTATATCATGACCGGCGGAAACCTTCTGATCGAAAGATCCAAGACGCAGATGATCACGGAGGATATAAAAAAGATGATGGAAATTATTCTTCCGTGACTTCGACTTCGTCCCTGGTGTTTTTGAGAACGATCTTCGGCTCATCCTCCTCTTCATCCAGCGTGATGACCGCATAATTCCCGTTGTATGCCGGGCCGGGATTCACGCAGATACGCCGTTCCAGTTCACAGATCCCTTTCTGCTCATGGATATGCCCGCAGCAGATGATGTCGAACTCTTTGACGATCTTTGCGATCGGGAACGCTCCGACATGCACATCCGGGGCGACCTCGTCCAGGGCGCCAAACGGCGGCGCGTGGGTGACGAGGATGTTCCACCGGTTCTTTCCTGTTTTGGCGGTGACTTCTTTGACGATCGCCGTCAGCTCCTCTTCGGTGTGTTCGAACGGTGTGGAAAACGGCGTGGCATTGGACCCGCCGATCCCCGAAATGGTGATATTTCCAAGATCGATGCTTTTTCTGTGGATCAAAATCGCGTCGGAAGCTTCGAGGACAGGGATGATGTCCCGGTTGTCACAGTTTCCGGGAATCACGAACGTCGGGGCCGGAATATCTTCCATGAACGGTATCACGCCGTCGAGCGTCTGGCCGAGATCGGTGACATCTCCGCCGATAAGTACATAATCCGGACTCTCTCTATTGAAGATCTCATAGACGGTGTCGAACTTCCCGTGGATATCGGTGATAAACACAATGTCAGTCATTAGTTGTATATATCCCGGTCATAGGATATGAACTTTCTAAATCATGGGTCCGTGATGAGTTCGGGCAATATATCCCCCTCGGTCGGTTTAATGCTCCCTCAAACCAAATAATAGAAGGAATGGACACACCCAATACCGGGCTTCTCCCGGCATCCTGTATATTCGCCGGCGAACTCATGCATGCAGCGGAAGCGGAAATCGGATTTACGACCCCGTTCGGCATATTCTCCCCCAAAATATTTCTCATAGGCACCCTCACCGAAAAAATTCTCCGGGACGAAAAGATCTCGTCCCTTCGCATCAGCGACCCGACCGGGGTGTTTTCCTGCTCCATGAGCTGGCAGAACACCGCTCTCCTCAAAACAGCAGACGAGATCGAGGCCCCTTCGTTCGTCGCCGTATTTGGAACAGTCAGATTCCGTAAATACGCAGGCAGAACGTTTCTCGAGATCGTTCCGGAGACCATCACCCCCTCGACCCGTGAGGCCCGGGACGCCTGGATCGTAAGCACCGCCGAGTCCGCGATCCCCAGGCTGGAAAACTCCCCGCCGTCCGATCTCAGGAAAGAAGTTGCCGGACGGATCAGTGCAGCGCTCTCCTCAGTGCGCCCGCCCGGGCCGAAAGAGGAGGTCACCAACGAAAAGATCCTCGATATCATCTCCTCCCTATCCGAAAAGAAAGGAGCCCGGATACTCGACGTCATCGCCCGTTTAAGTTCCCTCGGTCTCGACGAAAAGTCAGCGAAGATGCGTCTTGGCATGCTGATGGAAGAAGGGGAATGCTACACTCCGACGACCGAGTTCATCAAAATCGCCTGATCATGCAGCCGGAATTTTATGCAGAAGGACCCGCGGTCCTGATCGGGAGGCAGGAGCGTTCTCTGGTGATCGCCGACCCTCACTTCGGCGTCGAGGCCGACCTTCACCGGCATGGTCTGCACTTTCAGAGTTCGACCGATTCGCGTCTGGCGAGACTGCTTGCCGTCATCGAACAGGCCGATCCAGATTACCTGATCGTGCTCGGCGACCTCAAGCATATGATCCCGTACGTCACCTACCAGGAACGGACCGAGATGCCCGAGGTCCTGAGAAAGATCCGGAGAGAGACCGAATTCCGGCTCGCTCCCGGAAATCACGACACCGGTCTTGAACAGTATCTCGAAAAGGATGAACTCCTCCCGATGAACGGGGCCCTGATCGACGGAACTGGCTATTTCCACGGCCATACGATCCCGGATCCTGCTCTCCTCGGTCACCTGATCCTGTGCGGTCATCACCACCCGGTCGTGAACATCTACGATGCCGTCGGCTGTTCACTTCGCGGAACGCCGGGTTATCTGCTTGCCGAGATCGACCCTTCGGTCTGGGGACCGGTGCCGGCCGACCCGACCCGTGTCCTGCTCGTCCCGGCGTTCTATGAACTTGCCGGCGGGATGGACATCCGGCTGATCCCGGGCGGCAGGATCTCTCCAATTGCCAAGGCTATTTTGACTGAAACCGCCGAGGTGTTCCTGAAAGACGGAACATACGTCGCGCCGTTTGCGGAACTCCGTCCCGATCCTCTGGAGCGAGCATGACATCCGCGATCCAGGAGCTCAAAGACTCGCTCCACCCAAAACTCCGGGCCGTTTTGGAAAAGCGGGGATTCGATGAGTTCTCCGAGATCCAGATGCGTGCGGTCCCAAAACTCATCTCCGGGATCAACGCGATCCTGATCGCGCCGACCGGCACGGGAAAAACCGAGAGTGCGCTTTTGCCGGTTTTCCATCACATGCTCACCGATCCGCTGCCCGAAGGGTTTTCGGCACTCTACATCACGCCGCTTCGGTCCCTCAACCGGGACATGATGAACCGGCTGGAGTGGTGGGGAGCAGAACTCGGGCTGAAGATCTCGGTCCGGCATGGTGACACGACTCAGACCGACCGGCGAAAACAGGCGACCCATCCGCCGGATCTTTTGATCACGACGCCGGAGAGCCTGCAGGCGATGATGATGGGAAAAGTGCTCCGCAAACATCTTGCGGCAGTCCGCTACGTCATCGTCGATGAGATCCACGAGCTTGCCGACGGAAAACGCGGCGCCCAGCTCTCCGTTGCGCTCGAACGGGTCGCCGAACTCGCCGGCGAGTTTCAGCGGATCGGGATCTCGGCAACCGTCGGGAACCCCGAGGTCGTCGGCCGGTTCCTCTGCGGGAAACGTCCATGCACGATCGTGCAGGTCCCGGTCGCCAAAACCCTCGACCTTTCCGTGAAGTTTGCCGGCGAGTCGTTTGGCGACCAGACGAAGCTGATCGAAAAATGCATCGACGCCCACACCTCGACCCTTGTTTTCACGAACACCCGTAGCGTCGCCGAGGCGATAGGCCATGCTCTTCTTCCGCGGGGAGACACGGATGTTCATCACGGATCCCTTTCCCGCGAGGTCAGGATCGATGCCGAGGACAAGTTCCGTGCCGGAATGACGCGGGGCATGATCTGCACCTCCTCGATGGAGCTCGGGATCGATATCGGACAGATCGATCATGTCATCCAGTTCAACTCGCCGCGTGAGGTCGCCCGCCTTATGCAGAGGACCGGCAGAGCCGGTCATCAGATCCATGCCACCTCGAAAGGCATGATCCTTGCGACCGGGTTCGACGATATCTTAGAGTCGATGGTGATCGTCAGCAAGGCGATGAGCAATCAGCCGGAAAACATCCGCCCGCACATCAATGCGGCGGATGTGATCGCGAACCAGATCGCAGCCCTCGCGGTGGAACGCGGCGAGATCGCGATCGAAAAGATCGAGCAGATCTTTTCCCGGAGCTTCTGCTTTGAAAATGCCGGGCCGCTGATCCGGGAAGTGATCGCCGGGATGGAGAAACATTACCTGATCCGGACCGAAAACGGCATGGTGATCACGAAGTCCCGGGCACGCAAGTATCTCTCGCTGAATCTTTCGATGATCGCGGATGAGAAGAAGAGCATGATCTTCGATGTGGTCTCGAGAAAACCGGTCGGAACTCTGGACGAGTCTTTTGTGATCAGCTGGATCTCGTCGGGCGCCGTGTTCGTTGCCCGGGGACGGATATGGCGGGTCCTCGACATCGATGAGGATCGGATCATGGTCGAGCCGGCGAAGAACGTGAAAGGAGAACTCCCGTCCTGGGAGGGCGAGCAGATCCCGGTGCCTTTTACGGTCGCGACCGAGGTCGGGAGACTGCGCCGTCTGCAGAACTTCGATGAGTACCGTGCGGATGAGAAGTCCGTCCGCTTTGCAAAAAAGGTCCTTTCCGAGATGAAAAAGAACCGGTCTATAACGGCGACGGACAAGCTGATCGTTCTGGAGGATTCGGACGAGGGGGTCGTGGTGAATCTGTGCGGAGGGCACAAGGTGAACGAGACGATCGGGCGGGTCCTCTCGATCCTGCTTTCTGCAAGATACGGGACGTCGGTCGGGATCGAGACGAATGCCTATCGGATCCTTCTCAGGCTCCCGCAGTTTCTGCGGGCCCCGGACGTGGAGGAGGTCCTCCTCTCTCTCGAACCGGAACATCTGGAAGCGATTTTGATCCTTGCGCTGAAAAAAACGGCTCTGTACAAATGGAAACTCGTGCAGATCGCAAAAAAGTTCGGAGCGATCGACGCGGACGCGGATTATGAAAAGATCAGTATGAACCGTCTTCTCGATCTGTTCGACGGAACAGTGATCGAGAAAGAAGCGTTCCGCGAACTGTTCTTCTCGAGTATGGATGTGGCGTCCGCGAAGACCGTTGTCGCGATGCTGAAAAACCATGAGATGGAGACGAAGACGAGCCGGCTGTCGATCATCGGAGCGGAGGGACTCTTCACGGGCCGGGATGTGGTCGTGCCGCCTGGCGAGGATCAGGCGATTATTGAGAGCGTGAAGCACAGACTCGACGAACAGGATGTGATCCTTGCCTGTATGCACTGCAGGAAATGGAAGTCGAAGACGAAGGTCGCGAGGGTCCCGGATCAGCCGGAGTGTCCGGTCTGCGGCGCCCGTCTGATCGCGGCGCTGAAGCCTTACGAGGAGCCGGCGTTTGCGGCCCTGAAAAAGAAGACCCTCTCGACGGAGGAGCGGGAGGCGGAGACCAGGATGATGCGGAACGCGAACATGGTCCTTTCGAGCGGGAAAAAGGCCGTTTTAGCACTGGCCGGCCGCGGCGTGGGTCCGGAGGCGGCGGCCCGGATCCTGAACACGTTTGCGACCGGGGATAACTTTTACCGGGAGATCCTGAAAGCGGAACGCAAGTTCGTGCAGACGCATAAATACTGGGGGTGAAGGGGGAGGGCGGTTTCCACCCGAAACCGCCGCCCTTTCAGGCTTTTGTTTCCTGCTCTCTCAATTATCTATTTGTCCCATCACCGCCAAACATATATAACCAATGCCCATAGATGCAGACATTATAAAATCCCTCCATAAATACGAAATACGTATCCTCCATGCCCTTGAGCGGATGATGAAACATTACCGCTGGGTCCCTGAAGACGATCTTCGGGCCGCCGTCAAACTCTCCCCTCCGGAAATGAAATATCGTCTCGGCAACCTCATCCACCGGGACCTCATCCGCTCCGACTCCGTCCCCTATAAAGGCTACACCCTCGTTTTCGCCGGCTACGACGCCCTCGCTTTATCCGACCTCGCCGGCAAAAAAACCATCTCCGCTCTCGGCAGCATGATCGGTGTCGGCAAAGAATCCGAGATCTACGAAGCGCTTGGTTTCGGCGTCGTTATCCTCAAACTCCATAAAGTCGGCCAGCGATCCTTCCAGACCCTCAAAACCAACCGGGAATACATGCCTGGCGAAGGACACTGTCCCTGGATATTCGCCTCCGCACGATCCGCCGAACGCGAATACGAAGCGCTCAAAGCCTTAAACGGCAAAGTCAGCGTCCCCGTCCCGATCGACATCAACCGGCATGTCATCGTCATGTCGCAGATCCCCGGCGCCAACCTCCTCCGCTGCGTTCTGGAAGACCCTGACACCATCTATGCCGACATCCTGACCGAAGTCAAAAAAGCCTACTCCGCCGGATTCATCCACGGAGACCTCTCCGAGTACAACATCATGACCGACGGCCAGCTCGTCTGGCTCATCGACTGGCCCCAGTGGATCCCCCCGACCCATCAGAACGCCGACGCGACCCTCCGCCACGACCTCGAGACCGTCATCACCTACTTCGCAAAGAAATACCAGACGACCTATGATTTAGAAGAGGCGGTACGTTTCGTAACGACCCCATGACCCAGCTTGTATTCGGTATCGACATGATCAGACGATCCGCCGCCCCCGTCTCCGACGCCGTATACGGTCTCGTCCGCGTGACCGACTCCCGGATCGAGTCCGAAGAGCGGGACCTGACCTTTTCCCGGCTCCTGCATCTCATCGAAACGGAACGCCCGGCCCTCGTCGCCGCCGGCTCACTTCAGGATATTGCCCCCGACAACACCGCTCTTTTTCAGATAACCGACGCACTTCCCTATGAGACCAGACTTGTCAGGATCATCGGCAATGGTCCGGCCGTTTCGCTATCCCAGGCAGCTGCAAAATACAACCTCAGATTCGACAAAAGCAACCGCATGGAGGCTGCCAAGACCTCCGCGCTGATAGCATCCTTCGGCGGCGGCGAGGAGGTCAGGGTCTGGGCGGGGGAGACCTCCGTCACCGTTTCGCCGGCCCGTGCTCTGATCCGCATCCACAGGAACCGGCGTGCCAGGCGCATGCTTGGTCCGGTCATGTCCGTCTCCCGAAAGATCGAGGCCGACCTTCTGGCCAAAGGACTCATGTTCGTCTCCTCCCTCTCCCGGTCGTCCAAAGGGGACCGGGGCGCCCGGTTCACCGTCTCCGCTCCCCGTCATGAGGTCCCGGTCACCTCCGGACGATCCGGCGGCGTGAAGATCCATGTCGCCGGAACCCGCAGGGATCTCCCTGAGTTCGTCCCTCTCACGGCAAAACCGCCGTATCTGATCGTCGGGATCGACCCCGGAACGACCGTCGGGATCGCCGCGCTCGATCTTGAAGGTGATCTGGTCAGTCTTTCCAGTTCGCGTGCGCTCGGTCAGGCCGAGATCATATCCGCGATCCTCTCCGTCGGACGCCCCGTTCTCATTGCGACCGACAAAGCCGAGATGCCGTTTGCAGTCGAAAAGGTCAGGCGGGCGTTTTCCGCTGCCGCCTGGACTCCCGGAAAGGATGTCCTGATCAAAGAAAAATATGATCTCGCCGAAGGGTATGACTTTTCCAACGATCATGAACGCGACGCCCTCTCGGCGGCGGTCTCTGCATACCGCAGCTATGCGAACAAGTTCGAATCGGTTCAAAAACGCGTGCCGCCGGGAACCGATATCGATCTGGTCCGCGCCGGGATCATTCGCGGCCTCTCTCTTGAGCAGATCCTCGAAACGCTGAAGCATCCAAAAGACCTGCCCGACGAACCGGTGATCATCGAAGAAGAGCCCGTCCCTGATGAAAAGGATGAGCGCATCCAAAAACTCGAAGAATCGGTCGCCAAACTCAGAAAACTCGTCGGCAGTCTTTCTGAAGAGGTCGAGGTGAAAGACAAGGCGATCGCAGCTCTGCAAAAACGGCTGGTTCTGGAACGGGACGAGCGGGAGACGAAGATCCTCTCCTCTGCGGAGGTCTCCTCCCGGGAAGAAGAGCTCGTCCAGGTCAAAAAAGCGCTCAGGAAAGAGGAACGGCGAAGCAGAACGCTTCGGGTCCGTCTGGAACGGATGAAGCATTTCATCTCCCTGCAGGCCGGAGACGGCTGCACTGCCCTCAAAGTTCTCCAGCTTCTTGCAAAAGATCATGTGAAAAGTCTCGACGATGAGATGGGGGTCGGCGAAGAGGACATCCTGTATGTTCTCACGATCGACGGATGGGGGCGATCGGTCATCCGCGATCTTGCGGAGGCAAAGATCGGGGCGGTGATCCTGCCGCGGCTCACCTATCAGCGGGCGCAAAGCCAGCATCTGATCGAGGAGTTCCGCGAGGCGGACATTCCTATCCTGGACGGAGCGAACCTCTCGCCCCGGGTGAAGGGAAAGATCGGCGTGGTGGACACTGCGGCGTTCGAGTCTGCTCTTGCCGATTGGAAAACGACCCAGGAAGTTTACCAAAACGAGAAGAAGATCGGCGAGATCCGCGGGATGGTGGAGGAGTATCAGGTGGAACGGGTGAAGGATGTGCGGGAAAAAGGGATCGATCCGTCTCTCGTATTCGAAGTCGAGCGGCCAAAACCCGAGGTCCGCCCTGCTCCTCCTGTTCCTGAAAAACCGTCTGCCGTGTTCAGACCAAAACCTCTCCCGCCGGCAGAAAAGCCTGCCCCGAGAGAAAAACCCGTCTCACGGCCCGCGGAAAAATCAGTGCCCAAACCGGGTCCGGTCCGCCCGGTCCCTTCGGCGCCCAAACCCGCAGCAAAACCTGCTCCGAAAAAGGAAAAGCCGGTGAAACGATCCGCTCCGCCCGGCCCGGAAACCGGCTCAGCGGAAAAAATACTGTTCGGGGTGCTCTCCGAGTACCGCGAAGAGCGTAAAAAGGAGCTGAAAAAGTAATGGATGACCGTTCTCTTCTTGATTCCATCCGTCATCTGATCGGTGAAGACGAGACCGCGGACGACTGCGCCGGTTTCGACCTTTCAGACGGCAGGATCCTTGTATCCAGCACCGACATGCTGCATGAGACGACCGACTTCCCAAAAGGCATGACCGAGTTCGAAAAAGGATGGATGAGCGCCGCCGTCACGCTTTCGGATATCGCGAGCTGCGGGGCGCAGCCTATCCAGCTCCTGGTCGCGGTCGGACTGGACGACCCCGCCCGTCTCGTTCCTTTCATGGAAGGCGCCGTCGCCTGCGCAGAAAGTGTCGGGGCAAAGGTCGCCGGCGGGGATATCGACAGTCATACCGAGTTGACCGTTGTCACCACCGGGTTTGGGATCGTGGAAAGATCCTGCTGCTGCAGAAGGACCGGCGCATCGCCCGGCGATCTGGTCTGCATCACCGGGACACCGGGTCTTGCCATGGCGGCGCTCGAAGGGGACGAACGGTACAGGAAAAATCTGCTCACCCCGGTCCCGCAGGTAAAAGCCGGGCAGAAGATCGCACGCGCCAAAGCTTCCTCGATGATGGACATCTCGGACGGTCTGGCGATCTCGCTTTACGATATGGCGCAGGCGTCCGGCGTTGGATTCGTCCTCGATTCTGGGAAGTTCAACCTTCCGGATGTCTGTTCCGGCTCCGCACGCGAGTATTATTTATACGGCGGCGGGGACTTCGGTCTTTTGTTCTGTATACCGCCGGCGTGTTTATCGGCTCTTGATACGGATTATACCGTCATCGGAACGGTTGTCTCAGAAAAAGGGGTGTGGTGCGACGGGGATCCTGTCGAAAAGCGGGGATATGCTCATTCCTGGTGAGAACGCACATACCGGTGGAGCATAACGCCTTTTACATCGATTCGCTCCCCGCCGTTTTCATACAGCTCAAAACCCAGATGATACACGATCAGATCGGCGTTCACGCAGGAAGCAAGCTCGATCAGCGCTGGGACGATCTCCGTTCCCGGGCGGATCGCGTAGATAACGTCTGCGGAATAGAGTGACAACGTCGGCTCGACACAGTCATCGACGACCGCAGGGACCGGGCAGCCGGGATATGCGTGGACATCCGTACACAGGATCGGCACGCCGGCAGCCTTCACGATCTCCGCTGCGACGGTTTTTCCGCCGAACCCCACCTCAACGGCTGAGCGGTAATTCGCCGCGATGTAGCGTCCGACCGCGGTCTCGATACTGTTTCTCATAGAATGAGGTACCTTTATCGCTTTGTACAGAGAAATACCTATACAAATGGGGATACATCTTTTCTGGGACAGCCGTGTTCCTGTGGGTCTTTCGCGTCCGGTCTCCGAGGAGCTCTCCGCGGTCCTTGAGATGCCGGTCTCACGGATAGATGACGGCATATTTCCGCTCGAAGGCTTCGATCCGGTACGGAATCAGTATGATGCCGTCAAGATCCTGCTGAAACTGGATATGTTTCGGCGGAGAATGCCGCAGATCTTCAAACCCGCTGATATGGATCTGGACTTTTATAACAAATTCAATCATCTCCACGAAAAGATCCTTCTGGTGACGCCGGGTGACCTCTTTGAACCGCTGGCGGACTTTGTCTTCGGCCTTGCCTACCCGAAGCTCGGGGTAGGGATCGTCTCCCCGCACCGCCTCCAGAATGAGTTTTACGGCAAATATGCCGACGACTCCGCACTGATCGACCGGCTGGTCAAGGAAAGTGCGCATGAGATCGGTCATCTGTTCGGCCTGGATCACTGCGATAATCCGGGCTGCATCATGTATTGTCCGCGCAATCTGGACGAACTGGACCGGAAACGAAAATACTTCTGCGGAAACTGCCGTGTCCGGCTCAACGGGGATACCCCGGAGGATGAACTCTTTTCATGATCCCCTGGGTGACGGTATGGGGGTACGGCTCCGAGATAAAAGCGACCCGCGACTCGCTGCTTATACGGCGCAAAGACGGTCTGACACGCTATGCTCTGGATGATATGCGGCATCTCCTGATCGCCGGCGGCCATACACTGCATACCTCCGTCCTGGAAAGGCTCGCGGAACGGGGGGTCGCGGTCTCGTTTTTCACGGCGCACGGAAAGCCGGTCGGCGGTCTCTACGGCAGAGGGGCTCCTTCACTCGCGGCAGCGCAGCGCGAGATCCCGGTCCATAAATTTGCGATGGCATCGATCCGTTCATCCCTGGACGAACGCCTCAGATACATCAACGAACTTGCGGAGTCGGATCCTGAAGGTCTCTACTTTAAAGGCGAGTTCGACATCCTGCAGGCCGCACGCGAGGAGCTTGAGTTCCTGATCACGCTGCCTGAGATCGGCCGCGCCTTTTCCCTGACGAAAACGATGTATTATGAGATCATCGGCCGCATGATCCCCAAGGAACTTGGCTACCGCCGGAGGAGCACGCCGCCGTTTACCGATCCGGTGAACGTGATGATGTCCCACGGCTATGCGGTCCTGTATGCGAACTTCGCTCTCGCCTGCACCGGAGCAGGCCTTGACCTTTCCCGCGGAGCGCTTTACGGTCAGATCGTTCCGGCGGCAGGCGGCCGCAGCGGATGTGTTCTGGATCTGATGGAGCCGGCGACCGTTTCGATGGTCGACCGGGTCATTATCCGGATGGCGATGGAAGGCAGACTCAACGGGGCGTATGAACTGACGAACCGGTGTCTTCTTTCCGATGAACTCAAAGAGGAGTTCATGAAACGGCTGCATGGTTCGATCGACAGCGCACTGATCGAAGAAAACGTCAGCCGGTATGCCGAGTCAGTGAAAGACGGCCGCGAGATCCTGTTCCATTACTAAGACGGCCGAAAAAAAGTATTAGAGTTATTTCTGTTCAGTTAAGACATCCTTGAGGCTCTCTTCAAGGAAGTCCAGACCTTTTCTGACATCATCGAGGTTTTTCCCGCCGGTCAGGATGATCTTTCCCGAAGAAAAGAGCAGTGCGACGATCTTTGGATCTTTGATCCGGTAAACAAGCCCCGGGAACTGCTCAGGTTCATACTCGATCGCTTCGAGAGATAGGGTCGCGACGACACGGTTTAAGTTGATGAACCGTCCGATGTCGTAGGAACAGACTATGTTGGTCACGGCGACCCTTGGTACATCCAGGACCTTTACGCCGGCTTCTTTCAGAGAGGCCAGGACCTTTGCGAGCCCTTCATCGAGTGCGGCTTCATTTCTGATCCCGGTAAGCACAACTTTTCCCGAGGAAAAGATGAGCGACGCCATTTTCGGATTGTCGATACGATACACTGCACCGGGGAAACGTTTTGTATTGAGTTCACACCCGTCGATTTTTTCAGATATCTCTGCAAGATCAATCTCCTCGGCGATCACGCCGGAAGCGACGATATTTTCAATCTTCAGAGAGGAGTATGTTTTCCCATCCATCTTTAATAAATGGTGCATGCAGAAGCATAATACTTCGCGTTAGTGATGCGGGAAGTTTCGTGAAAAAATGCGCAGGGGTTTTTATAAAAACGATCCGCAGCTGATGATATGTTCGCTAGAAAAAAGGTTTTAGGATCAGGATTATTCTCAGGAATTCCTGGCATTTGCTTTTATCCGGATCCATGAAAGGAGCGGCGCTCTTCGGTATGTCCGTCGACATACCGGGCGAACCGGTTTTCCCCTATATCATGGACCGGATCGGGAACATCCCACGGCCATCCGCCAAACGCGGTCTGCCGGTAGTCACGGTAGGCATCTTTGATCTCTTCGGCGGTGTTCATGACGAAGGGTCCGTATTTTGCGATCGGTTCATTGATCGGCTCGCCCTCCAGAACCAGAAGGAGACAGGGAAGATCCCCGGCCCGGATCAAAACATCCCGGTCACCGGCCGGGGACGCACGGGTATAGGGTCGGATCTCTCTGCCGGCTATTGTCATCTTGTCCCCGCTGATGAAGTACAGGTTTCGGGAGATGGTCGGCGTGACCGCTGGAACGGTCAGCTCTGCTCCCGGATCCATTTTTATGAGCAGGATCCTGACATGATTCTCCGGGTCATTTGCCCAGGAAGCGGGCGTTGGGGCGGGAGATGTTTTCCCGTCCCAAACGCCGGCGATGATCCTGATCGTGCTTTTCCTTCCGTTTCTGTCTGTAACGCCCGCTTCCGGGATATCCTCGGCCCAAAGCATTCTGTAATGCGGCTTGGCGAACTTATCCTTTGCCGGCAGGTTGAGCCATATCTGGAACAACTCGAGCGGGTTTTCCCGGTCCTGATGAACGAGGGGAAACATCTCCGCGTGCTGACAGCCGCTTCCGGCGGTCATCCACTGGACATCACCATTACAATATCTCCCGGCAGCTCCCAGTGAATCGGCATGATCGACATATCCCTGAAGAGGTATGGTGACCGTTTCAAATCCTCTGTGGGGATGTTTGGGAAATCCCGGGACCCGCTGGCCGTGATACATCCGAAATCCGTTTTTGATGACGAAGTCATCGCCAAGATTTCTGCCGGACAATGAGACCGCCGGTCCGAGGTCCCGTTCTCCTTTCGGATACTGGTCTTTGTGGTGTGCGCAGAAGAGGAACGGGTTTTCTGTTTCGAACGGAAAGCCGAGTTTCTCAATTCTGAAATCTTCTTTCTCTCTCATATCCCGTATGTGAATACAACTCCCCTATCCATTATATATGTGCGTGAGGCGGCAGAATCCCGGCGGCATCTTCGGTCGCGGATCTTAGAAATACGGCGCGTTTTTTTCATCCGGCCATCCCCTTTACCCGATCCATTCATAATTCCTCATGTCCAATATGTATCCGCGTGAGAGGGAGCACACGGCTGACGGTGGTCAATTCGAGACCGCTGAGGAAAGTCCTCCCACCGCTCAGGTACACAGCCGGACGCAAGTCCGGGTGGCGAGAGTCACAGCTCTGGAACAGAAACGACACGTCCTCTTCTGAGCAATGAAGCAGCAAAATAATCTGTTGAGCGTCGAGGCTGAGGGATCGATGGAACGGCGAATCTCTGTGGGTGCAAGTTGGAACAGGGTCGCTACGGGTGCCTGACCCAATGATCCGGGTACAACGCTTAGCCGAATGCCGTAAAAACAGGAGGAGGCTTATTACTCCGACTCACGCATCTTCTTCTTTTGGTCCGTTTCCGGTATCACTAAATAGCTTCGGCGCCGATTAAAGTCTGATTAAATATGGGAGGGAATTTTGAGTGTACTCAGTGCGGGCTCTGCTGTCTTGGGATCGGCGAGATCGTGAGAATGGACAAACAGCTGTCCCAGTATGGATTCATCGTGAAAAACGAAGTGGTCCGGGAGATGCGTCAGGCCCTCATCACGCCGGAATACCGGGATCTCTTCGACAACGATCACTCCGTCCAGGAACAAAATACATCGGCCTGTTTTTTTGTGCGGAGAAAGCCTGACGGAAAATACGTCTGCACGATCCATCCCTACCGGCTTTTCATCTGCAAAGATTATCACTGCTGCGCCGCCCGTATCTACAAAAACGGAATCGAGGCCGCCCGGGTGAAAGGCCGCGTTTCCATCGTTACGAAAGACGAGGAACTCCAGGGGATCTGGCGGGAAAACGTGCAGAAACATCCTGATCCGTCCCGTGACCACATCGAGTCCGTGCTTTCAGGACACGGCTATTCTATTCTGTTCTATGACAGTGAATGAGATCCCCGTAAAAGACGGTGTCCTCATCTGCACCGACGGAAGGACCGTCAGCCCGGAAAAATGCCGGATGTGCATGCACTCGCGCTACTTCGTCATCGGCGGAAAACAGGAAAAATCGCCGGCTCTTGCCTTCTGTCAGGTCGAACGGGTCACCAAAGTGCCCGATATCCCCCGGTCGACCGCCGTCGGCTGTGCGGAAAAGCGGGGCGACGGATTCCACAACGTCTCCAATATCTTCTCGTGAGGGTCTCAGGCGCCGGCAGGTTTCACGCCGGTGATCCGCTGGATATCGGCGCATGCCTTGTTCAGATCATCTATATAACACCCGACCGACTCTTTGAATCCGGAAAACCCGTATACGGATTTCAGTGCGAACGCAAGCGCCCGGTCCCCGTCCTCCTGGGCGATCCGCTGCAGGAAGTAGATGATCATCGGATCCCCGCCTGACTGTTTGAAGATCCTTCCCTGACGCATATGGGCATACATGTCGAAGTAGACTTTGACCGCTTCGGGTGTATCATCGATCATTTCCGCAAGTTTTACTGCCGCTTTATCCGGCGCGATCTCTTCACGGCAGACCAGTCTGGATGCAAGAAATATCTTTTCCAGCACCTCAGGGTTTTGGATCCATGCATCATGTGTCATACTTTGTATCTGGTCGGCCGGGTCTGATATATCTTTTGACTCTCGATTCGATATGCCTAAGTATTTCCCGGTGCGATGTTTATTCAATGCAGACGCTGCTTTCCACTCCCTTCAAAGCTGTCCTATTCGACATGGACAACACGCTCTATGATTTTGTGGAGGCTATGAAAAAAGGGTGCGTAGCCGCCGCCGCGTCGGTCGGGGAAGGGACCGGGGACGAACTTCTCGGCTATTATCTCCGGTGGAAGTATCACTTCGAGGACCACACCAATCTTCAGGATTATATGATGGCCCATAACCGCTTTTCCGTGGAGAAGTATTTTGAGGCGGTCGGCGTCTTTGACGAAGCGAAGATGAACAGTCTGGAACTCTATCCGGGGATCGAAGAGGTGCTTGCCGGCCTGAAGTCGG
Organism: Methanocorpusculum sp. GPch4; assembly: GCF_012062385.1. Lineage (NCBI taxonomy): Archaea > Methanobacteriati > Methanobacteriota > Methanomicrobia > Methanomicrobiales > Methanocorpusculaceae > Methanocorpusculum > Methanocorpusculum sp. GPch4. Next base: position 221,468 of record NZ_SIJA01000076.1, read on the forward strand.
CGGGATACCGTCTTGCGATCGTTACGGATGCCTTTTCGTATGCTGCGGAGTCGCGTCTCAGCCATCTGGGTCTGCGGTCCTATTTTGATGTGATCGTCGGGTACGATACGACCGGATACAAAAAACCGCATCATGCTCCGTTCGAGTGCGCTCTGGATCTCCTGGGACTGTCCGCCCATGAAGCCGCGTATGTGGGGGATTCCATCCGGCGCGACATCGAGCCGGTGAAAGCTCTTGGGATGACGGCCGTTTATGCGAAGTACGGGGACAGGAACTTTTTCGATCATCCGTCCCTTCCCTGCCCGCAGAAAGTTCTCGTCGCTGATACGCCTTTGGCGATCCTTCGTCTCCTGCAACCATAAATATTGTAATGCTGCATAGCCAATAGTAGAAAAACATGATGCTGGATACAGGTTTTTTAAAGCGTATCGCTCCTTATATCGAACCCCTGACAAAAGAGGAACTTGCCGAATATATCGCGGAAGGCGAGGAATCGGTCCGGATCCGGGAGGCGGAGGGGGTATCTCCCGCGGAGTATCTGCAGCTGGTGGAAAATATCGGGCTGTATCTTGGCAAAACGACGGGCGCGGGTTTTGATTCCCATTATCAGAAGATCCCGCTGAGAAATGACAAGACCCTGCTCGTGATCCAGCTGCCCGGCGGCGGGAATATGAATGTGTTTCTGACGTCTGAGGGCAAGATGATCCTTGATACGGGGTACGGCTGTTATTTTAACGACTGTGAGCGGATGCTCAGGTCGGTCGGCGCAGGGGATTTTTCCGATGTGAAATTCGTGGTATGTACCCACGGGGATGCGGATCACTGCGGAGCGGCGGGGCATTTCCCGGTCCTGCCTGTGATGCATCCGGTGACCAAGGCTCTTTTGGAGGATGGTTCAAGGGGGTATGCGTCGCCAAACGGCCGGGAGATCCTGGAGAAGTTCTATACGACGACGATCAATACCTACTCGCGGATGAATGTTCCGGCAACGGTGCGCTTTTGTAAAACCGAGCCGATCGGAAAACGCGGACTTTTTTCGGTTATCGATACGTTTGCGTTTGCGGATATGCGGTTTGAGGTGTGGGCAAGTCTCGGCGGCCATATCGCGGGCCAGGTCTTTTTGTATGAGCCGGATGAAGGGCTGCTTTTTACGAGTGATGCTCTGCTGAACTTTGCCACGCTGACTAAGGAACGGGCGGATTACAGTTCTATTGCCGATTCGATGATCGGTTCGGTGAATGTGAACAGTGAGACGGCCAGAATCGAGCGAAGGGAGCTTATGCGGATCGCAAAGGAGCTGGATTCTGAGCTGAAACGGACCGGCAGGCGGCTTTTGATCTGCTGCGGCCATGGGGCAGTTTCTATTTTGGATGAGAACGGGATGCTTTCGCCGTACAGCGAGCCGCTGTATTACGCGGCAGGCTCTTCCTGATCCTTTTTTTCCTGACTTTTTGTGCCGCTCTCCCGGTCCTCGTCCTGTATGGTCCATTTGTTCATATATCTTTATGCGGTTTACGGAGTTCGCCGGTTTCTGCAGTTTTTGGTAAAACATTTTATACTAATGCAACTTACTATTAGTAAGCGAGTCTGAAAAGGCCGCGAGACAGAAGCGTCGGGATCTTATGGTTCCGGCGGCCCGGGGATGTGTTCGTTTGATACGACAAATGCGCTTCCCCGGGCAGATCCGCACCATACACCACACACACCATCCACCTCCAATTTTTTCATACCAAAAAGGAATGGGACCGGGCTGAATAAGTTCCCCATGCTTATCTCCGGCGCGACCGTACGGGTCGTGCCATTCCTCCTAAATCCGATTTGTAAACATACGATCGACCCTGTCTTCGTGCTTTTTTTTCAAAATAGGATTTATCGCATGTGATCTCAACCGAGAACAAAAGAGACGTACTTGGAATAGGAGTTACGCGGTGTTGGTATGACTTCGATTCGCAGTGGGGAATCCTGTTTGCTTGGGCTCCCATACGTTGCGTGCAAGCCAAAGGCATGCGTGCCGCCTCAAATGGACAAAGCCCATTTGGGCTTATTCAAGCGAGGGTCGAAGACCCGAAGCGGAGAGCAAATCTTTGATTTGCGGTTCGCGGTTGATTCTTTCTCATGTGTCCACACCCAACAAACTACTTTGAAACAAATATAGGCCTCAGAAAATAGGATACCCCACCGCGAGCCTTCCCTTGCCGAATCGCAAGTCTGGCGACTTGCTCAGCTAAGGCCGCCCCTGCGGGGCAACCCGCATTCATTCCCCGCACCCCGGATAAAAAAAGAGAGAGATAACACAATAGAAAAACCCGCACGCAAGTGAGCGAAGCGAAACGGAGAGCAAACCAAAGGTTTGCGAACGGGTTTTTCCCCAGCATTTGTCCAAGAGCCAAAGGCTCTTGAGACGTCTCACGAGCTTACAGCTCGTGGACTTTTCCAGAGAGGGTGCGATTCCTTCGTAGGCGAAGCGGTTAAATAAATTCATCTATCCGCACCCAGCCGTACCCGTCCCGAATCTCACGCTCACCAGCTCCCCCGCTCACCAGCTCCCCCGTCTTACTTCTCTTCCCCGTCCTTTTCCGTAAACAGCATCGTCATCGTCGCGATATCATCACGGTTACCGATCACCACCACCGTATCCCCCTCCTCAAGTACCGTCTCCCCGTCCGGCGAAACGATCGCATCCTGCCGTCCCGCCCGCCGTACCGCGATCACTGAAACACCAAAGTTCATCCTCAGATGCAGATCACACAGCCGTTTTCCCGCGCAGTCACAATCTTTCCCCACCCTGATCTGTTCCACACACGTCTTCTCCGTCGAGATCACCTCATCCGCATGCTTCGCCTTCAGACGGATCGCGTCCAGGATCCCTCCGCTGTTCTTCTGCCCTGGAGCCGGGGGCTTACCCCCTCCGGTTCCGTCGAGATACTCATTATACACTTCGCTTCGTACCTGCTGCGAGTACATCTCCAGTTCCTGGACCGGGATCTGCTGATTAGCCAGGATCCTGCGGAAGATCTGCAGAGCCGCCTCCTTCTCATCCACGATCACCTCATCAGCTCCCAGCCGGTAAAGCTCGTTCGTCTCCGAGATATATCTCGACCGGGTAATGATCGAGATCTTCGGATTCATCCGGCGTGCGGTCGTCACGATCGCCTTGATAGCCTCCATGATCGGGATCGAGATCACGATCGTCTGGGCTTTATCGATCCCTGCAAACTCCAGATTACACTCACGGGACGCATCGCCGTAGACGATGTTCTCCCCCCGTTTCCTCTCTTTTGCCACAGTTTCCGCATTCATCTCCAGGATGATGTAAGGGATCCCCATCTTTTTCAGGGCTCGTGCCACATACCTGCCGCCAAGCCCGTAACCGACAATGATCACATGGCTTTCCAGGTCCGTTTCACCCGGAATGCAGAACTCGTCGAAGTCCCGGTGTTTTTCCGGAAGACGGCTGGTGATCTTGCCGGCGATCCACGGTCCGGCCGCCACATAAAACGGCGTGATGGCCATAGTTACGATCGACATCGCCAGAAAAATCTGATACATATTCTGGGTCAAAAGGCCGGTCGCAAGCCCAGTCGATCCTAAAATAAACGAGAACTCTCCCACCTGCGAAAGACCGATCGCAGACAGGATAGCGGCTCCGGCCGAGATCCCGATCACCTTCACCGAAACAAAATTGATCAGCGTCTTTACCAGAAGGAGCAGAACGGAAACCCCGGCGATCAGCAGCAGATGCTCGCTCAGATACGTCAGATTGAGCATCATACCGATCGAAACAAAGAAGAAACTCGTCAGCAGATCGCGGATCGGCATGATCTGGCCGATCACCTCATGACTGTAATCCGAACCTGAGATGGCAACGCCCGCAAGAAACGCTCCCAAAGCGATCGAAACACCGGTCAGAGACATCACCCAGGCGATACCGAGGCATATCAGCACGACCGCCATAACGAAAAGTTCACTGCTTCTTGTCAGAGTGACCCTTTCAAGAAACTTGGGGACCAGGTAGATGGAGGCGATCAGAATCACCGCCAGGAGCCCCATACCGATAAAAAAGTTCAGCACGGATCCTGCAAGATCGGTCTCTGAGCTTCCGGCAAGGAGAGGCACGAGCATCATCATCGGCACAACGTTCAGATCCTGGAAAATCAGCAGTCCAAGCGCGATCTTCCCGTGCTGGGTGTCGATCTCCCCGGACTTCTGATAGATATTCATGATGATCGCCGTCGAAGAGTGTGCTACTAAAAATCCGATGAACAGCGAAACGCTCGAGCTGAATCCTGCGGCGACCATCACCAGCCAGACCACTCCGGTCGTAAGAATGAGCTGGAGCCCTCCGCCTATCAGCACGATCTTCTTCATTGAAAGCAGATTTTTCAGCGGGATCTCCAACCCTATGGTGAACATCAGCAGAATGACGCCGAGCTCTGCGAGCAGGGACACCTGCTCTTCGGTGATCAGGTGCAGACCAAACGGCCCCACAATAACGCCTGTTATGAAATACCCGATAATAAACGGGATGCGGAGCCTTTTCCCGACAAGTAAAACCGCGATCGCGCAAGTAAGCACGATCACGACTGCCATGATCAATTCTATATATTCCTCCATTATCTCTCCGAAATATCCTGGAGAATAATATACCTTGCTCAGCAAAAAACGTAACTATACTCACCCGCCGGGATGTGTTTTTTCTCTATGTTTTGGAAAATAGACGCGACGGATCGCGTCCTGCAGGTAAAAATAGTATGCGTGCCCTCAGGTAGTATATGCAGCCTTCTCGGCGAACATTATCATTATAGTTCCAATGGCCTCCCGGTCCCCGATCACTACGGCGGTATCGCCTTCATTCAGGATCGTATCTCCGTCCGGGGAGACGATCACATCGATCTTTCCCACACACCGCACCGCGATCACCGAAACACCGTAATTCCTGCGCATCTGGACATCGGCGATCCGTTTGCCGGCGATATCCGCCCCTTTCTCGACCCTGATCTGCTCCACCCGTGAGGTATTTTTAGCCATCATCTCACCCGCCTGCTTTGCCCGGATCCGGATCATATCGAGTCTGCTTCCTTTTGCAGACGTTCTGATATTTGAGTGGATGGGTTTTTCGATGTATTTGTCGTAGATCTCGCTTCTGGCCTGTTTCCCATACAGATCCGCGTCCTGTACCGGCACCTGCTGATTGGAAAGGATCCGATGGAAGATCTGGAGAGCCGTCTCCTTTTCATCAACGATCACCTCATCCGCTCCGAGATGATACAGCTCGGCTGTCTCGGAGATAAACCTTGACCGGGTGATGATGCCGATCTTCGGGTTCATCCTGCGTGCGTTGGTGAGGATCCCTTTGACCGTGTCCATCTGCGGGATCGTGATCACGATCGTCTGGGCTTTCCTGATCCCGGCAAACTCCAGCACCCCTTCCCGGCATGCATCGCCGTAGACGATGTTCTCGCCGAGTTTTTTCTCGGCTGCCACCGTTTCAGGGTTGAGTTCGAGGATAATATAGGGGATCTCCACTTTTTTCAGCGCCTTTGCCACATAATGGCCGGTAAGTCCGAACCCGACGATGATCACATGCCCGACCGGAAGGTCGTCCTCAGCGTTCCCTGCGGATCCGGCGGCGGGAGGAACCGGTCAACGAACCTTGGCGCGATACTGATCATCGTCGGGGTCATGATCATCGTCAGGATCGAGACGGCCAGAAACACCTGATAGACATCATCGGTCAGGATCCCGCTGGAATAGCCGGTTGCTCCGAGCACGAAGGAGAACTCTCCTATCTGCGAGAGACCGAATGCTGAAAGAAGTGAGACGCTTGCCGCTATCCCGATCGCTTTGACCGAGATGAAGGTTATCAGGGATTTTCCCTCAATCAGCACGGCGGCAAGGATGAGTATGAACAGCAGATGCTCCCCGAGATACGAAAGGTTCAGCAGCATGCCGATCGAGACAAAGAAGAAACTGGTCAGAAGATCGCGGATCGGCAGGATCTGGCCGACGACCTCATGGCTGTAATCCGATTCGGAGATCGCGACGCCTGCAAGGAACGCGCCGAGCGCCAGGGATATGCCGTTCAAGGACATCAGCCAGGCGATCCCAAGACAGATGGTCACGATCGAGATGATGAACAGTTCGTTGCTTCGGGTGAGGGCGACCCTCTGCAGAAATCTCGGGACCAGGTAGATGGCGGCGATCAGGATGACGCCGAGCATCGCCAGACCGATCAGGAAGTTCAGCACGCTTGCGAGCAGATCGGTGTCGGCAGGTCCGGCAAGGATCGGGGCAAGCAGCATCATCGGAACGACCGCAAGATCCTGGAAAATCAGGATGCCGAGCGCGATCTTTCCGTGTTTGGTCGCCATCTGTCCCTTCGACTGGTAGAGGTTCAAAACGATGGCCGTTGAAGATGTCGAGACCATCATTCCAAGAAACAGTGCGGTGTTGGAGGGAAATCCCGCCAGCTGGAGGACAGCCCAGACGAGGAACGTGGTGATGATCATCTGCAGACCGCCGCCTATGAGGACGACCTTCTTCATGGAAAGGAGGCTTTTGAGCGAGATCTCCAGACCTATGGTGAACATCAGAAGGATGACCCCGAGCTCTGCGAGGACCGATACCTGCTCTTCGGTGATCAGATGGAGACCGAAGGGTCCGACGATTATCCCTGTGAGAAAATAGCCGATAATGAACGGGATATGGATCTTTTTTCCGATAAAAAGCACGCCGACAGAGCATGCAAGCACGATCACGACTGCCATTAGAAGATCTATCTGCACAACCATATCCGGATCCTATTTTATATAGCAGAATTATGCTCTGTGATCAGTAAAAAATATACCTATACTTCCATCAGGAAGATCCGTTTTTTTGCATGATCCGGGGTTTTTCCGGATGATTTCGGCTGGTGTCCGGCGGTCTGGCGAGAGAAAATATTTAGCCTGAGCAGAGAGGATATGTATATCTTACGTATGCCGGATACCTTTCTGACCACCTATCTTAACTCCGCGATCGAGAAGCTTATCAAAGATATTCTGAAGGGCACCCTTTCGAACCGGAAGGAGACGGCGTTTCTTCTGGGGCAGATGAAGCATCAGCGGGAGAATGCAAAAAAACGGGCGGCCTGTTCGCATATGCCGGCATTTCTGATTGCAAGCATTACGTCGTCGTGCAATCTGCATTGTGCGGGCTGTTATGCCCGGGCGGTCGGAATGTGCGGCGATGCGCCGGGAGGTGCGGAACCGCTGAGTGTTTCTGAGTGGGAGCATATCTTTTCGCAGGCTGAGGATCTTGGGATCTCGTTTATTCTTCTTGCCGGAGGGGAGCCGCTTCTCCGCCGGGATCTTATCGGGGCGGCCGCCCGTCACACGCCGGTCATCTTCCCGATATTTACGAACGGGACGCTGATCGATGATGGGTATCTGGCTTTGTTCGACGGGCACCGGAATCTGGTGCCGGTGATCAGCATCGAAGGGGGCAGGGAGGAGACGGATTCACGCCGGGGATCGGGGACGTATGCGGTTCTGTCGGCGGCGATGGATCGTCTGCGGGCGGAGAAGATCCTCTACGGGGTTTCGGTGACGATCACGCGGGGGAATCTGGCGGAGGTGACGTCGACGGCTTTTTTGGATCTGCTGCGGGATCAGGGATGCCGGCTGGTGTTTTATATCGAGTATACGGCGATCGATCACGGCTCAAAGGAGATGGAACTGGACGCGGCGAGGCGTGAGGATCTGGAGGGGAAACTGACGACGATCAAGTCGGCGTATCCGGGGATGGTGTTTATTTCGTTTCCGGGGGATGAGAAGCATATGGGCGGGTGTCTTGCGGGCGGCAGAGGATTTTTCCATATCAATCCGTACGGTTCTGCAGAGCCGTGCCCGTTTTCGCCGTATTCGGATCGGAATCTGCGGAACGTTTCTCTGCTGGATGCGGTGAACTCGCCGTTTTTTGCGAGGCTGATCGACGCGGGTCTTGTCGGCGGGGAGCATGACGGGGGCTGCGCTTTGTTTGAGCACGAGGCCGAGGTGCTGGCGATAAAAAACAGGTTGTGAGTTTTTCTTTTTTTACTGGAGGCTGCAGGAGGAGCAGCTTCCGTGCAGGTTCCGTTCGGTGAGCTGGCCGATCTGGAGTTCGAGGTCGCGGACCCGTTCCATGAGGTCTGCGTAGTCGCGTTCGAGTTCTTCGAGGCGTTTTTCGATGTTTTCCTGGGATGTCATGTATAGGAGGTTGGTGTACTGGGTTTTATAGGTTGGTTATATGGAACGGGTGGTAAAAACAGGATCACGGCGGAGAACCGCCGGATATCTTGGAACTATGCACCTTTGTTCTGAATCATGGATTCGCCAATACTATTATCTCATCTGAATACACATAAGAAATTAATTGTGGGTTCCATCACATAATTAGTGACAATAATGTGATGTACATCACATAATTATTGGAATGCCCGGGAGAGGAAGATGTATAGAACTGCAATAGATGAGCTTAGGAAGTGGAAATCGTCAGAATACCGCAAACCGTTGATCGTAAACGGGGTCAGGCAGGTAGGTAAAACCTGGCTGCTCAAAGAGTTTGGCAGACAAAATTATCAGAACACCGTATATGTCAACTTTGAGGAAAATCCCGAATACAAATCGTTTTTTGACACCACTAAAGACATCGAAAGAATTCTCCCGAATCTTGCAGTTGCCAAAAAACAGACAATACGGCCAGGGGACACTCTCCTCATCTTTGATGAGATCCAGGAGTGTCCGGATGCCTTGAATTCTCTCAAATATTTTTATGAGAATGGTCCTGAGTATCATATTGTGTGTGCCGGGTCACTTCTCGGCGTTGCACTCTCAAGACCTACCTCATTTCCTGTTGGAAAAGTTGAGTTTCTCACTCTTCGCCCCATGACCTTTTCTGAGTTTCTGATCGCGGGCGGAGATGAGAATCTGGCTTCCTATCTTGACGGCATCCGGGAGATCGAACCGATACCAGAGGCATTTTTCGGTCCGCTTTGTGAGAAACTGAAGATGTATTATATCATTGGAGGCATGCCCGAGGCAATTTATGCATGGACGAAGGAGCATGACATAAATCAGGTCCGAAAAATCCAGCAGAATATCCTGAATGCCTATACCCGCGATTTTGCAAAACACATTCAGCCGTTGTCGGATGTTCCCAAAGTCATGTATATCTGGGAGTCCATTCCTTCTCAACTGGCAAAAGAAAACAGGAAGTTTCTGTATAATGTGGTGAAGGAGGGGGCACGGGCACGGGAGTATGAGACTGCCCTTCAATGGCTTTGCGATGCGAATCTTGTGTGGAAAGTGTTCCGCATACGTTCCCCGGAACTGCCGATATCATCGCAGAAGGATCTCTCTGCTTTCAAAATATATCTGGCTGATGTCGGACTGCTCGGTTGTATGTCGGTCCTTGATCCTTCAGTTATTGCTGAGGGAGATGCAGTATTCAGCACGTTTAAGGGTGCGTTGGCAGAGAATTATGTTCTGGAGGCGATCGTTGGACAGTTTGAGGGGAACCCCGGCTATATGTCGTCGTTGAATCCAAAGTATGAGGTCGATTTTATTATCCAGCGGAAAAATCAGATCATCCCAATTGAAGTGAAATCCGACCGGCATGTTACGGGGAAGAGTCTGAAAAAATATAAAGAGCTGTATGGTGATTCGGTAAAGATCCGTGTCAGATATTCTCTGTTAAATCTGAAGCTGGATGATGATGTGTTGAATATTCCTTTGTTCATGGCCGACCATTCCGCAAGGCTTCTTGATCTTGTCCTTGGATGAAAATAAGAGGGAAAAATGAACTTGGTTCCCATTATATTATGAAGGGGTGCGGAGGCGGGCTGTCCCGGAGGGGCGGCCTCAGCTGAGCAAGGTTTTACCTTGCGATCAAATATCTGATTTGCGAGCGGGATGGGATATTTTACCGCGTTTCGGGAAGGGTACGGCTGGGTGCGGACGCATGAGAAAAAACTAACCGCGAATCGGCGCACTCGCAAACCTTCGGTTTGCTCTCCGACTCGGGTCTACGACCCTCGCTTGTTCGCCAACCCGCACTCGCAAGTTTCCTTCGAAAACTTGCTCAAGCTAAGGCAACCCCTTTCGGGGTAGCCCGCCCACACGCAAACCTTCGGTTTGCTTAGCTAAGGTCGTCGACTTCGCATCCAACCGGCCAACCCGCACTCGCAAGTTTCCTTCGAAAACTTGCTCAAGCTAAGGCAACCCCTTTCGGGGTAGCCCGCCCACACGCAAACCTTCGGTTTGCTTAGCTAAGGTTGTCTGCTTCGCATCCAACCCGCCTCCGCTGAGGGACCTAAAGGTCCCCTCCCCGCCACACGCAAACCTTCGGTTTGCTCCGCTAAGGTCGTCGACTTCGTCGCCAACCCGCCAATCAAGTATTTAATACCCATCCGCGCCAAATAATACAACATGACCAATAAGCCCACTGTCGTTACGTGCGGTCTGCCCTATACAAACGGTTTTTGTCATTTAGGGCACCTCCGGACGTACATCCCCGGCGATTTCTACGTGCGCTATCTTCGGCGTCTCGGCGACGACATCGTCTTCATCTGCGGATCCGACAACCACGGGACCCCCATCGTCGTCACTGCCGAGGCTGAAAAAACCACGCCCCGTGCCGTATCCGAAGAATATCACGCTCACTTCGATGCAGTCTTCAAATCAATGGGCATAGCGTTCGACCGGTTCGGCATGACCGATGATCCGACCAACCACAACCGGACCGCCTCCATCCTCCAGACCCTCATCGACCGCGGATATGTCTACGAACAGACCATCCAGCAAAGTTACTGCTCAAAATGCAAACGCTTCCTCCCCGACCGGTACGTCGAAGGCACCTGCCCCTACTGCGGCAAACATGCCCGCGGCGATGAATGCGACTCAGGATGCGGCCGGCACCTCGAACCCGGAGAGATCCTTGACCCCGTCTGCGCAACCTGCGGGACCAAGGCAGAACTCCGCGAACAGAAGCACTACTACTTCAAGCTCAGCAGCTTTAGGGACTATCTGTTAGAGTATCTGCCGAACCTCGGCGGCACACTGAACGCCAAAAACTACGCCATCGGCTGGGTAGAGAACGAACTCAAAGACTGGTGCATCACCAGAATGATGGACTGGGGCGTGAAGTTCCCCGGATCCGACGAACTCGTCTGCTATGTCTGGGTGGATGCCCCGATAGGATACATCTCTTTCACCGAAGAGTGGGCAAATGCGACCGGAAACAGCTGGCAGAAGTACTGGTGCGAAGGGGACCGGGTCCACTTCATCGGCTCGGACATCATCTATCACCACTGCGTCTTCTGGCCGGCAATGCTCCACGGAGCCGGGTATCAGCCGCCGTCCGCGGTCGTAGCGAGCGGGATGGTCACGATCGACGGCGAGAAGTTCTCCAAGTCGAAAGGGAACGTCGTCTGGACGAAAGAGGATTATCTCGACAAGGGACTGCCGGCAGACTATCTGCGGTATTATCTCCTCGCCTACACGAGTCACACCCGCGAACTGGACTTTTCCTGGAAAGAGTTCCAGGCACGGATCAATAACGAGCTCGTGAACACGTTCGGGAACTTTGCGAACCGGAGCATGAGTCTCGTCAAAACCAAGTTCGGCGACGTCCCGCAGATGCCGGTCGACGCGGAAATATTCGCCGAGATCGAACGTTCGCTCGCCGCAATCGAAGAGGCCGTCCGTTCATACGAGTTCAAGGCAGCGGTCGACGGCATCCTTCTTCTCGCGGCATACGGAAACGGGTACATCTCGAACGCGGCGCCCTGGAAGCTGATCAAGGAGGATCCAAACGCGGCCGCACAGATATTGAAGAACTGTCTCCAGATCGTAAAGGCGTGTGCTCTTATCATGCAGCCGGTGATGCCGGAGTCCTCCCAGAAGCTTTGGGAGATGCTCGGCTATACCGATCTGGTGGAAACCCGCCCGATCAGCGACGCACTGGTCCCGTTCGAGAACACAACACTTGGCGATGTGAAGCCGCTGTTTGCAAGGATCGAGGACAAACAGCGTGAGGAGATGGAGGCTCTGCTTACGAAGCGGGCCGAGGATTCGAAGAAGAAAGCAGCAGGAAAGGATACAATGACAGCAGTAATAGAACCAATATCAGAAGAGATTATAACAATAGACGATGTGGCAAAGCTCGATCTCCGGGTCGGCCGGGTCGTGAAAGCGGAAAGAGTGCCAAAGACGACGAAACTTCTGCGTCTCCAGGTGGATATCGGGACCGAGGTCAGACAGATCATTTCAGGCATCGCCGATGTCTATACGCCAGAAGAGATGGTGGACAAGAAGATCATCGTGGTCGTGAATCTGAAGCCGGCGAAGTTCCGGGGCGAGGAGAGTAACGGGATGCTGTTTGCCGCGGGCGACGAGGCATCACTCCTTATCCCGCTGAAGGATGTGCCGGAAGGCACAAAGATCCACTGATCTTTTCCCCTTTTTTGCCAGGTGTCTCCTGGTTTTCGCGCGGATCCGATGTAAGGCGCCGGCGCCTGAAAAAAAAGAACCGATCCCCTATCGGGATCTTATAATGCCGGATACGTCAGACCCGTCACATCGAAGTTTGTTCCAAACCGCGTATTGAACTCGGTCAAAACCCCCTCGACGCTCATATCCGCAAACAGCGCCGGGTGGATCATTTTTGCGAGAGCGACCGCCGCGGCGCAGGATCGCGGCCCGTAGGTCAGATCGTTTCGAAGAAGCCAGACCTTATCATTCTCGACCGCACTGATCGTATCGAACCCGACCCTTGATACAAGCTCGCCATACGCGGCCTGTGGGTCGTTCATATTATTCACGAGCTTCACGATGATCCCCGGACTCGATGAGACCACCCATTCATCGGAGATCTTTCTGGAACCGGCATCGGTCATGATGTTTTGACCTCCGGCGATCGAGATCAGCTGACCCATACCGGTATCCGCCCCCTGACCCCAGTATGCGGTATAACTTTCTGCGTAGACAGAGCGGGTCATAGAGATCGGGGCGACCCGTGACTCGATCTCGGTGATGACCTCGTCATAATATGCGGCGATCTTTGACGCCTTCTCAACATTGCCTGAGATCTTTCCGATCTCGATGATATCCTGGACCATCGTCTGAGGCTTCGTGCAGTCAACATACACGATCGGGATCCCGGCAGACGCCATGACCTCGGCATTCTTCGGCTTCGACGTCGCATACCCGATCACCAGATCGACGTCCAGCGAGATCAGATACTCCACATCCGGCTCGTTCCAGGTCCCGACGATCTTCGCATTCGGATACATCTTCACCTGCTCGGCATTATTTGCGATCGACTGGGAGATCCCCACAACCTTTCCTGCATCGCCAAGAAGATACAGGATCTCGCCCGCGTTCGAGTTCAAAAGAACGATCTGTTCGGCAGTCTTGTCCAGCGTCACGTTGGTTCCGTCCGAGTTGGTGATGACAAGAGACCCTGATGATCCATTCGTGATGCAGCCTGCGGCGAAGATGATACAAAGCATCGTCAGGACGATCCCCGACATAATCAGTAGTTTTTTCATACAAAACCTCTATGATGGAGCATAGGAGAGAATGAACCGCCCCTGTGCATTTTCAACAAACTCGGCATCGACGCCGTAGACATCGCGAAGCGACTTTGGCGTGAGGACATCCGCCGGCGCCCCGTGATCATACATCTCCCCGTCTTTCAAGAGCAGCACCTTGTCGGTGTACCGGAGCGCCAGATTCAGATCATGCAAAGCGATGATCATACCCGAGTTATCCTTTCTGACGATATCCCGCATCGTCGAGACGGTCTCCAGCTGGTGACGGAGATCGAGGGAACTGGTCGGCTCATCGAACAGGAAAAAGTTCGGGTCCTGGGCAAGCGCCCGGGCAATAAAAACCCGCTGCCTCTGGCCGCCGGAAAGTTCATTCACGAACCGGTCGGAGAGATCGGTGATGTTCATCGTGGCCATGGCCTGATCCACTGCGGCGAGATCGTCGTCGGAGACCGACCAGCTCATATACGGACGCCGGCCGATCAGCACGGTGTCCAGAACGGTCGTAAAGGGGGTGTAATGGAAGTACTGGGGAACATAGCCGATCATCTTTGCACGGTCGATCCTGTCGATCTTCTGCACATCGGCTCCGTCGATCGTGATCGACCCGCCGGCCGGCGTCAGGATATCAGCGATCGTTTTGATCAGCGTGGATTTTCCCGAGCCGTTTGGACCGAGAAGGGCGAGGACCTCGCCGGACTTTGCTTCGAAGCTGATGTTTTTGAGAACCGCGTGACTGCCGTACTTTTGGGAGACCGAGTCGACCGAGATGTTCATGCCAGATACCTCCCGTGTCCTCTGGTGATCAAAAAGAGGAAGAAGAACCCGCCGAGGATGTACATGATGATCCCGACCGGGATCTCGATCGGAGCAAAAATAACGCGTGCGATCGTGTCGGAGATCAGAAGGATGAGGGCTCCAAGGAGGGCAGATGCCGGCAGAAGATATCGGTAGTCGTTACCGATAAGCATCCGGCAGATGTGCGGGGCCATGAGGCCGACAAACCCGATGATTCCGGTGAACGCGAGGCATGCCGACGCGGCGAAACTGACGATCAGAAGACCGGAGATACGGAACCGCTGGACGTTGATGCCGAGATTTTTCGCAACATCGTCGCCGCTTGAGAGGGTATTGAGATCCCAGGCCCGCCGTTCGACGAGGATGAAACAGATCAGCACGATCGGGAACAAGATCGCGATCGCCTGCCATGTGGCCCCCCACATCCCGCCCATGAGCCAGGTGACGATATCCCGGAGAGCATCGTCGTTGGAGACATATTTGAGGCCGAGCAGACCTGCCTGGAACAGATAGCCGATCACGACTCCGGCGAGGATCATGATCGCCTGGGAGGTGTGTTTTGTCTTGGAGATGAGGTAGACAAGGATGACGCTCAAAAGACCGAAGATGAATGCCGAGAGGATGAGAAGCAGGGATTTTACCGAGAAGGCAACGCCGGCAAGCAGGATGGTGCCGGCAAACAGGGAACCAAAGATCACCGGGCCGAGCACGATGATAAGGGCGGCGCCAAACGATGAGGCCGAGGAGAGGCCAAGCGTGAACGGGCTGACGAGCGGATTTCTCAAAAGTCCCTGCATAACGGCCCCGGCGGTCGCCAAGGCAACTCCTGCAAGGACCGCGAGAAGGATCCTCGGCAGACGGTAGTTCATGACGATCAGATCGGCCATGCCGTCGTCGGGCGAGGCGAAGGTTCCCGGAAACAGGGCGTGACCGAACACCGCGAGGACATCCCCCGGAGGAATGTACACGGAACCGATCCCGACCGCGAGAATGGAGACAAAGAGAAGAATAATGAACAGCGTGACCAGAACGAGCAGTTTGCGTTTCTGAATAGTATGATAGAGACGTGTCGTTTTGGTGTTACTACTCTCACTATTCTTCATAACTGAGTAATTATTGGTTTTTCATTTTAAAGAAGGTGCCGGGTTTTGATCCGGGAAAAAAGAGGCAAGGGGATAGTGCCGCGGAGATTTTCACGGCAGTTCGAGTGAGCCGCCGGGCTGCATGATCTCGACATGCATCGGGGTCGTCAGTTCAACGGCCCGCTTGAAGGCCGCAATATCCTGTTCGATCTCCGGGAACGTATTGACATGCATCGGGATGACCGTCTTCGCCCCGACCCATTGCGCGGCGATCATACACTCCTCCGGCCCCATCGTGTAGCGCCCGCCGGCCGGCAGGATCGCGATATCCGGGTGATAGAGCTCTCTGAGCAGTTTCATATCGGAAAAAATCCCGGTGTCGCCGGCATAATAGATCACATGCCCGTCCATCTCGACGACAAAACCGCAGGCCTGCCCCATGTAGAGACTTGTTCCGTCCTGCTGACGGATGGATGATGAGTGAAGGGCAGGGACCATTCGGATCGTGATCCCCTCCCATTCGACCGAGCCGCCGATGTTCATGCCGATCGTTTGAACGCCAAGCGATTTCAGATAGCCGGACAGCTCATGGACCGCGGCCGTCAGTGAAAACCGTTCCGGGACCTCCCCGATATGATCTGCGTGGGCATGGGATATCAGCGTCAGATCGGCATCGGCAGACGCGGGATCTTCGATCGGCATCGGGTCGAACAGGAGTTTTTTGGAGCCTTCGATGATAAAACAGGAGTGGCCTTCGTATCTGATATGCATGTGTAGAATAATAGCGTTTCAAAAATAAAAAAATAGGGTCAGTTGAGTTCGGTCAGATCCGTCGACTCGGCAACATCGATCGACTCACCGAGCGTATCTTCCTGCAGACCGGATGTCATCTTTTCCGTCAGGTCGCGGTCTTCCATAACATCTTTGATCCTTTCCAGATAGGGGTCGAGCGTGGTATCCTCTTTCTGCTCGATGACATGCCGGTATTCACGCAGCGTTGTCGGTGAGATGCCTAGCTCTTCGGAGATCTCTTTCATCGTCATCTCGGTGCTCATCAGGGTCTTCATCTGATTCTGATCGAACGGCATATTGAAATCCAGTTCCCGGAAGAGTTTCAGCTGGACTCTGGCGCGTGCAACGGTTTTGGAAAGCTTCTCATCGCCAAGTTCCCGGGCGATCTCGGTGTCGTTTTTGCCTGCGTAGAATGAGGTGATCAGACGCGCGAGCTGGATCGGTTCAAGTTTTGTCTTGAAAAAACCTCTTTCCTGGATTTCCCGCATGATCAGAGCGATTTCCCGTTCAACTGCATCCTGATCGCGAAGCGTGCCGTGCAGTGTTTTCATTGGTTCGACAATCTTCGTTTTCTGCGTCAGATTGGAAAATAACTGCATCAAATCCTTCTGTCTCTTTTTTGGTGCCATATTTAGTATCCCTCCGTATTGACTATCCCTTCAACATGTATCTGCATCCATATAATGATTATGGATCGAGACGGAAAACCGCCTGCCGAAAATGGAGGATGGAAATTATTAATACGACCGGAAACTGTATGATATCCCCCATTCGAAAACGGCGTGATCCGGGCGGTCTCTCGCGGGCGAAGGGGCCGGAAAAATACCGTATAACTAATACCCCCCGGATGAAAATAACATAAGAGCAGTTGTATGCGGTATCATTACACGAATAACACCCTGTATGTGAGGGGAAGATTTACTGCCGTCAGTACGGGAGTTGACGGCGGCATCCGGCAGGTTTCCACTCTGCTCAATCACACGGTTTCAAAAGACTTCGATCATGCCGATCCCAAAGAATATATCCGCGGTCTGCTTGCCGGCGCAAACTATGCAGACGATGCGTTTGGTCTTCTCACCGCGGTGTCGATGCAGCATCTGTGCGTTCTTCAGTATGATTATATCACGGTCTTTGTGACGGCAGGCGTTTCCAATCCCAATCCAGATCCGACCAGACCGCATACGATCAATATCATCGTCACCTCAAACGAAGGCTTTTCCACCGCGTCCCTCCTGGAAACGATCATCACCGTGACCGAGGCAAAAGCCCATGCTCTGCGGCTTCTCGGCCGGGATTTTACCGGCACGACCTCGGACGCGGTAATCACTGCATCCGAAGGAGAGCCGGTCCATACATATGCAGGGACTTTTACCGAGCCGGGAAAACGGATCTATGCCGCGGTCCTTCACGGCGTAATGGAAGCGGTCAAACGGCATGAAGGAACGGTGTCAGGTCCCGGACCCGCCTACTTCATTTACTCAAGATACAACGGTCACGGCTGGTTTGAATGGAAGAAGAAGGACTGTCCCTATTATCCCTGTCACTTCCCCGGCCAGTCCTGTGATTTTTGTTACTGCCCGTTTTACCCCTGTCATGATGAATCCCTCGGCGAATGGATCGACAGCTCCACCTCGGGTCAGAAGGTCTGGGCCTGCACAAACTGTCTGCTTCTCCACAAACCGCATGTCGCCGCCTATCTGAAAGATCATCCGGATGCAACGCTTGCTGAACTGAAAAAAGTAGATGAACAGATAAACCAATAATTTTTTCCTACACTTTTTTTACTGAAACTTGACTTTTACAATTATCAATTTCCCCCCCCCTCTTTCGCGCCTCACCCCTACTAAAATTGGGAAAATAGAAATTGACAGTTACTGAATATTCCGCGATAGGTAAGTTCCCTTGACTGCTCAAATAATTCTTGAAAATAGGATATTTCCACCGCGTCGGGCTCCGCGCCGGGTTGCAAGTCTATCGACTTGCTCAAGGCTTACGTCGCTTTAGCTCCCCTCGCCAGTCGCCCTCCCGCACCCCTAAATAAGAATAGGAAACGGAATCTGTCAAAAATTCTCTGAAATTACTGTTTTTACGGAGAAAATTCTCTAACCGCACTTAATTTGGAAAAGAATAAAAAAAGTGATGGCAGATTCTGCAGAGGGTTTAGACCCATCCGCGGATTTTCATACCTTCAACAACGCGCGCCACGGCAACCACGTATGCTGCCTGACGCATGTTGATCTTGTATTCTTTGGATGCTTTCAGGACATTGTGGTATGACTGGGTCATAGCTGCATCGAGTTTTGCATAGACGTCGTCGAGAGTCCAGTAGTGCATATACATATTCTGCACCATTTCGTAGTAGGAGACCGTGACACCGCCTGCATTACACAGGAAATCGGGGATAACATGGACACCGTTCTTAAAGAGGATCGCATCTCCTTCCGGAGTGGTCGGGCCGTTTGCGAGTTCGCAGATGACCTTTGCCTTCACGGTCGGTGCGACCTTCTCATTGATCGCTCCCTCATCGGGTGCTGCGGCGATAATAATGTCGACCGGGAGGCCCATGACTTCATCGTTGGTCAGAGTCTTGAGACCTTTGAAGCCGGTGACGGATTTTGTCTTTGTCTTGTGACCGGAGACTGCGGTGATGTCAAGTCCGTTCGCATCGTAGATACCGCCTTTGGAGTCGGTGACTGCGACGACTTTGGAGCCGAACATCTCCTGAACGAGTGTTGCCGCAAAGGAACCTGCATTGCCGAATCCGAGGATAGCGACGGTCGCCTTCTTCAGATCGAGGTTCAGCTCTTTTGCTGCTTCACGGAGGGTGTACAGACCGCCTTTTGCGGTAGCGTCGCCGCGTCCGAGGGAACCTCCGACGATCAGCGGTTTGCCGGTCAGCAGACCAAACTGGTTTTTGCCGTTAATAACGGAGTACTCATCCATCATCCATGCCATGATCTGACCGTCGGTATATACATCCGGTGCCGGAACATCGGTGTCGGGACCAAGGTTCTTCCAGATCGCACGGATATAGCCGCGGGAGAGGCGTTCGAGCTCGCCCTTGGACATCTCCTTGGGGTTGCAGATAATACCGCCTTTTCCTCCGCCGAGCGGAAGGTTCAGCACTGCACACTTCCAGGTCATCCATGCTGAAAGAGCACGGACTGTATCGATCGTCTCTTCAGGGTGATACCGGATCCCTCCCTTATAGGGGCCGAGCGCATTGTTATACTGCACACGGAATCCCTGGAAAACCCGGGTGGTCCCGTCGTCCATCTTGACGGGGATAGATACCTGAATCTGTCTCTGCGGCTGCATGAGGATATCAACAACGCCCTGATCGAGCTTGAGGATCTTTGCACAATCCAAAAGCTGCTGTTGGGCCATTTCAAACGGGTTTACCTTCGACATGGTTTGTTTCCTGCCAATCGCACGGAACTTGGGAGTTCAACTGCGTTGTGACAATTAATGTTGGGATTTTCCCATATAAAACATATCGTGTTATTTCTGATTCAGGCTGATATTCTCGAAGCATTTCTAAAAATACTTTATAATTGCCGGGATTTTTATTTCAGGCTTTGAGCGGGGTATTTGTATGTTACGTGTTAGCATGGCACCATACATTTCGCCCGGATCATGAAGGGCACAGACAAAAAACGCGCATAAAAAAGGGTCAGGAATATTTATACCAGCGCCCTTTCTCATCAAATGATCCCTCTTCGCTCTCCTGTGGCTCACGGGAGGAAAGATCGAGAAGATGGTGTTTATAGAAGCATGCTTTGTAGGAGACGAAGACCGGGACAAACATCAGACAGCAGACGGCCAAGGCGATCGCTCCGGATGAAAGGATCTCCGGCGCCGCAAACAGCGCGAGAAGCTCCGCCTGGGACAATGCAAGGATCTCCGCTTCCGTCATTTCGGCGAGCGGCAGAAGGGCATCGGATGCCAGGGCCGACCATACGGCGGTAAAAATAAAAAATACCGCAAAGATCAGCGCAATATTGAAGAGATAGAATGCCGTGATTTTGAACGAACCTGCAGCTACCCGGAAAGCGCTGTCTTTGAGCGCCCGAAACGGCGCAAGATTATGCACTATCGCCGAGATGTCTGCAAAGAAGAAGAAAAAAATCAGAGGCACGATCAGGAATATGCTGAAATACATCGCGATATCCATGGATATTCCGGTCATCAGCAAGATATACGTCAGCGTGTTGGAAAGCACGAACCCGATCATCAGGACGAGCAGATTTGTGATCAGACAGCGGAAATAGCCGTAGATCGCGTATTTTCGAAAGTCTGCCGGCGAGGATGCGTCCCCGATGATGATCCCGTAGGCGCCTGCAAGAAATGCCGGGGACAGGAAAAGCATGGCAGCTCCTGTTGCGAGTCCTGCGGTCGCGCCGAACAGTGCGAAGATGTAATAGGTCAAAAGGACGGCAAATGCGGCAAAAAGCCCCGGCATCCAGACGAGCGGTTTCTTCCCCAGCAGGCCAAGCGCCTCGGCAAATGATCTCAGCGCCATCTCAGCGGTCCCTTGGCATCGCTACGAATTCCCTGACCTGCAGATCGAAAAATCCTGCAGTGTGCGCCGGTCTGATCACGACGACCGTGTCCGCCCCCTCGATCGTCCCTCCTAACGCGACGACCTCTTCGGAAAGAGGGATCGCTCCCTGATCCGCTGCGATCAGAACACACTCGACGGCGACTTTCATGCCGATACCGACGGTCCGCCTGAACGCTTCTGCCACGACTTCGGTCCTGCTGCTTCCGCCGAGCCTCGGGTTCCTCGAGATCGCCCGTTCCAGTCCGGAAAGGGCGTGCGTCCCGCAGATGACCGTCACGCCCAGAGACCGCAGTTCTTCTGCGAGTGCGGGATCGAACTCCCAGACCCCGGGTGTGGAAAATCCTACTGCATGGGTCACGATCACGAGATGCAGACCGGTCCCCTGTACCGCCTCAAACAGGATCTTTGCGGTGTATCCTTCTGAACTTGCCGCGACGATCGTTGAAAGCCCGAGCTCCTTTGCCCGCTGCACGGCGATCTCTGCACAGTCTCGGGTGTTTTCCTTTCCCGGTTCGCTGAAGTATGTGATGGTTTTCTCGATTTTCATTTTTCACTCCCGTTTAATCGTAAAATCTGTGAAATCGGTCAGAACATAGCCGGTACATTTCAAATCTCTGATGATCGCACGCGGGCAGGAGTAGGTCATCGCGAGGAACTTTTCGATGATGACCTCTTCGCCTGTCACAAGGACCCTGACCCTGCCGTCGGAAAGATTCTCCACTTCGCCGCACAATCCCAAGTTTAATCCTGCGTTTCTTACACAGGCACGAAAGCCGACTTTTTGTACTCTTCCGGAGAAGAGGATCTCCATTGTCTGTTTCATGATCGTCTGACCTGGTTGTTATCTTTAGTATGTCATTCGAGGTTTAATAACTCGTTTGTACAACAAAAACCCTCTTCATCTAAAAGCGCAAACATTACTAGTCAATCATGCTCGATATCAAATTCGTCAGAGCCCACCCGGAAGTCGTTGTTGCAGATCTGGAAAAACGCCAGGATGCCGAGAAACTTCTCTGGGTCGATACGGTTCTAGAACAGGATAAAATTTTCCGCGAACTCACGGTAAAAAACAATGAACTTCGTGCCAGAAGAAATCAGATAGCAAAAGAGATCAATGCCTGCAAAAAAGAGGGCAAGGATCCCGCTCCTCTTTTTGCCGAAGCAAAGGCACTGCCTGGACTGATCAAGGATAACGACGATATCATGGAAAAGGCGACCGAGCAGGTGAGATATTACCTGATGCGTCTCCCGAATATCCTCCACGAGAGCGTTCCATACGGAAAAGACGATACGGAAAATGTCGTCGTGAAGAAAGTGGGCACGCCGCGGATCCTCGATTTCGAGCTGAAGAACCACGGGGAACTCGCCGCAGAAAACGGCTGGGCCGACTTCGAACGTGCCACGAAGACGAGCGGTGCAGGATTCTATTTCCTGAAAGGCAATCTCGCTCTCCTCGATCTCGCTCTCCAGAGGTTTGCTCTGGATACGATCATCGCCAAAGGCTATACGCCGATCATCCCGCCGTACATGATGAACAAAAAATCCTACGAGGAAGTCACTGACCTCGGAGATTTCGAGAAGGTCATGTACAAGATCGAGGATGACGACGCCTATCTCATCGCCACCGCGGAGCACCCGATGGCAGCCATGTATCAGGACGAGATCTTCGAAGAGAAGGATCTGCCCCTGAAAATGGTGGGTATCTCGCCCTGTTTCCGGCGTGAGATCGGCGCTCACGGACTTGACTCCCGGGGTCTCTTCCGTGTCCACCAGTTCACCAAGATCGAACAGTTCATCTACTGTATGCCGGAGAAGTCCTGGGAAATGCATGAGGAACTTTTGGCAAACTCCGAAGAGCTGTTTACGAAACTCGGTCTTCCCTACCGGGTCGTGAACATCTGTACCGGCGATATCGGGACAGTAGCTGCGAAAAAATACGATATGGAAGCATGGATGCCGCGGGACAATGAGTACCGCGAAGTGGTGTCCTGTTCGAACTGTACCGCCTATCAGTCGGTACGGCTGAACATCCGCGTCCGCGATGCGCATGATTTCGAGTCCAAACAGTGGCTCCACACCCTCAATTCTACGGCGGTCGCCACTTCCCGCGCTCTGCGCTGTATCCTCGAAAACTACCAGACCGAAGACGGCAGGGTCGAGATCCCCAAGGTCCTTCGTCCGTACATGAATGGTCTGGATTATCTCTAACCTTTTTTTTGGTCTATGCAATCGATATACCGCTTCGTTGGACTGAATGGTGTTGATTGAAGAAACCGTTTTTTGGTGTGCGGGGTGAGCCGTCAAGCGAGGGTCGTAGACCCGAGTCGGAGAGCAAACCGAAGGTTTGCGACCAAGTCGATAGACTTGCGAGAAAGTTTTCGAAGGAAACTTGCGAGTGTGCGGGTTGGACACGCAGTCAACGATCATTTTCGATTTCGTGTACGGAATTCTTTTTGATGAGCGCATTCTCACAAGGCATTTACCTTGCTCGGCTGAGCCCGCCCCTACGGGTCGGTCCGCCCATCACACGAAATGCACGAAAAACACACAAAAACACGAAAAAGAAAGAATCAGCTGGGTGGATATGCAGATAGTACCCTCCCCCGTCCCCCAACACCAAAAATCACGAAAATCAACGAAATTCACGAAAAGGGGGACAGGGGCGGAGGAAAGAATATCTGCTCTTTTCGAAAAAAGGTGAGTGTATGGGAGTCTATGTCATTCAAAATAATATGGCGGTTCCTCTTCCTCCACAGAAGTAAGTGACGCTCCCTTTCGGACGATCCTTTGCACATACGCCTTCGGGTATGTACCAAAATTCACTAAGATCCCTAGATCGTATTTCCCAACATTGAGATAGTTCATCACCTGTTTCTGTTCTTCTTCCGTGGTATTATCTCGTGACTTCAGCTCAACAATTATTCGGTCATAACAGACAAAATCCGGGGTATAATATCCGATCTCCTGACCTTTGTACAATGCCGGGATACGTTTCTGCGGGACAAAGGGAATGTTTCTCAGGGTAAATTCATGTTCCAAAGCTTTCTGATAAAATGATTCGATGAATGTGTTTCCAAGAGTTTTGTACACTTCAAAAATAGCCCCGAAGATTGCATAGGATTCGTCTTTGTAATAGAGCATTATCTTTTATTTTATCAGCCAATCCTAATAAAAATCACCCCGTTGATGCTGGTTGATATATCAACCAACCAATCCACCCTCCGCCCCTGTCCCCCTTTTCGTGCATTTCGTTGGCGGGTTGGCGACGAAGTCGACGACCTCAGCCGAGCAAACCGAAGGTTTGCGAATTTGTGATTTTTGGTGTTGGGGGACGGGGGAAGGTACTACATGGAGCCCCATCCAACTGCTCTTTTTCTTTTTCGTGTTTTCGTGTGTTTTTCGTGTATTTCGTGTGATGAATGCGCTCATCAAAAAGAATACCGTACACGAAACCGACGTACACCCAGGAAAAAAGCTCAACATCGATAAAATGAGAAGAGGTATATTTTACAGAACCTATGATTGGACAAATTCCAATCGATATTCCTATTCGCAGGACAGACTCTATCTAACACGTCTTTAAATAAGAGCCGCGCCCTATATCTTCCTATGATAAATGTTGGTGTACTTGGCGCGACCGGCGCGGTCGGTCAGCGGTTTGTACAGCTGCTCGCAGACCACCCCTGGTTCAACCTGACAACGCTTACCGCCTCTGAGCGTTCAGCAGGCAAACCCTACGGCTCGGTGGTAAACTGGCGGCTCGACTCACCCTTCCCTGACTCTTCCGCAGAACTCATCGTCGCTCCGACGACCGTTGACGCAGTAAAAGACTGTGATGTGGTCTTCTCAGCTCTGCCTGCGGATATTGCCACCAAACTCGAAACCGATATCGCTGATGCTGGCGTCGGAGTCTGCAGCAATGCAAGTTCCCACAGAATGGAAGCCGATGTCCCGCTCATGATCGCCGAGGTCAACCCCGAACACGCCGCACTGATCGATGTCCAGCGCAAAAAGGGACGGGACGGATTCATCGTCACCAATCCGAACTGTTCGACCATCATGCTGGCTACTGCCCTTGCCCCCCTGAGGAAATTCTCCTTCACAAACATCAACGTCGCAACCATGCAGGCGATCTCGGGCGCGGGATTCGAAGGCGTTCCGGCGTTCAGCATCTATGACAACGTCATCCCCTACATAGGGAGCGAAGAGGAAAAGATGTCCCGCGAGGCAAACAAGATCCTCGGGACCCTCGACGGCGGCAAGATCACCGGCGCTCCGTTCTCGGTCTCCGCATCCTGCAACCGGGTGCCGGTCATCGACGGACACACGCTCAATGTCTGGATCGACATAAAGGCAACGCCCGCAGAGGTCATCGACGCATTCAAAACCTGGCAGCCCCCGTTCTCCGGCCTGCCGACCCAGCCGGACCATACCGTTCTCTATCTCGATCAGGAAAACCGCCCGCAGCCCCGGCTTGACCGGAACCGCGGAAATGCCATGACCGTATCCGTCGGCCGTGTGCGTGAAGGCATCCGGTTCGTTGCGATGGGTCATAACACCATCCGCGGCGCGGCCGGCGCCTCGGTTCTGAACGCAGAACTGCTGCATACGATGAAATATATCTGAGAATCCCCTATATACTACGCAAATGGACGACAACACGGTATTAATCGGCACAAAACCTTTGATGAGTTATATCCTTGCTGTAGTCACACAGTTCAACAGCGGCAAGTCAGAGGTCGTGATCAAAGCACGCGGAAAAGCCATCGTGCGGGCAGTCGATACTGCGGAGGTATCGACCCGCCAGTTCCTCACCGGCGTTGTCAAAAAAAGTATCTCGATCTCAACCGACTCGGTCGAGACAGAGGAGGGGCCTGCCAACGTCTCTTCAATAGAGATCGTTTTGCAGAAGTCCTGAATATGGTATGATCCCGGTCGCAGTCTGGATCCTTGGAGCGGTGTTCTGTCTGATCGTCGTCCGGCAGATCGGCACCATCCGCCTTCCGATCTGGGGGGTCATGACTGCGGGAGCGTGCGCCGCGCTGATATTTGGGACGATATCGATCCCTGATGCGTTTTTTTCGATCAATTTTTCGGTGATCCTCTTTCTGCTCGGGATGTTCGTTCTCGGCGCGGCTCTGGAAAAGTCAGGGATCCTGCATCTTTTGTCCCTGAAAAGCTTTGCCCGCGCAAAGACGAAAAAAGAGGTCCTGTTCTGGTTCATTCTTGTAATGGCGGCCTTCTCCGCCTTTCTCATGAATGATACGATCGCGATCATCGGAACGCCGGTGGCGCTCTTCTGTGCGGCGGCTTACAAAATCCCGGTCAAAACCATGCTGTTTGCCCTGTGCTTCGCGGTGACGTTTGGGAGCTGCATGACTCCGATAGGAAATCCGCAGAACCTGCTTATCGCGATCTCCGGCGGCGTGCCGTTTGCGTTCCTTGAGTTCGCTCTGTATCTGCTGGTCCCTTCGGTGATCTGTCTGTATGCGGTCTACCGGATCCTTCTGCTGACGATCCCGTCTCCGGGATCTCATGTGGTCCATGAACCGGGAAAGGTATTTTTTGATGAGGCGCTGAGCCGGTGGTCGAAGATTTCGCTCGGGCTTGTTTTTTTCACGGTCGTTTTGCGGATCGTTCTGTCCTTCTTCGGATTCGAACTGCCGTTTGCCGTTATCGCGGCGGCGGCGGCGTTCCCCCTCCTGCTGTTTTCCAAGAGGCGTGTCGAACTTCTGCGCGGAGTCGACTGGTCGACGCTTCTGTTCTTTGCCTCGATGTTTGTCCTGATGGCGGCGGTCTGGAACTCCGGGTTTATCCAGACCATCCTGCCGACCTCGGAGATGACTTCGGTCCCGATCCTTTTTGGAACGACGGTGATCGTCTCCCAGTTCATCTCGAATGTGCCGTTCGTGGCGCTGATCCTGCCGGCTCTTACCGGATCGGGGATCCCGCTGTATATGGCGCTGGTCGCCGGCTGCACGGCGGCCGGTTCTTTAACGATCATCGGCGCGGCTTCCAGCGTGATCGTTTTGCAGCGTGCGGAAAAGAGCGGGGAGACGTTTTCGTTCATGGAGTTTTTTAAAATAGGTCTGCCGGTGACGCTGATCGCGGCGGGGGCGTATATCGGGTGGATCCTTGTTGTCGGGCTGTTTGCCGGCTGACGTGCCTTCGGGGGTGGAAAAATACCAGGCTCGAATAGTTAAATAGCATGCGGGCTTATCTCTATTCACGTTAAGGCGACTCCATGCGGCGGATCTATGATGCAAAAATTACCGGGGCGGTCAGCGGCCATTTTCTGATCGATCTGTATACGCCGGTTTTGCCGGTGATCCTTCCGCTTCTTATTACCAGTATGGGTCTGTCGTATTTTCTTGCGGGACTTGTCGTGACGGTGTTCAATGTGACATCGTCGATCACCCAGCCGTTTATCGGTCTGTACGGGGACCGGACGGGGAAACGTGCGAGCGTGCCGCTGTGTGTTCTGATCGGCAGCGCGGGCATCTCGCTTTCGGTTCTGACAAACGATTATCTGATCCTTCTTCTGCTGGTGACCGGCGCGGCGGTCGGCCATGCGCTGTTTCATCCTTCAGCTATGGCGATCGTCCATCAGCTGAGTCCGCCGGCAAAGAAGGGGCTGTATAACTCGATCTTTACGACAAGCGGGAGTATCAGTTATTCGATCGGTCCGCTTATCGCGGGGTTTCTTATTACGGTCGGGGGTCTGCCGTCGGTTGCCTGGATGGTTCTGCCGGGTTTTCTCGGGGCGGCCTGGATCTTTCGAAATGACCGGCGGACCGGCGCTGTGGAGCCGGTGAAAAAAGCCGCGGTGGAAAAAAAGCCGGTCCGGGAAAGATACTGGTGGATACCTGCGGGACTGGTCGTGACGGTGTGTGCTCTGCGTGCCTGGGCGTATGTGGGGGTCATTACGTATCTGCCGACGCTGCTTCTTTTGTGGTATCAGGGGATCGATACGATGACGACATCGATTATTGTGACGGTGATGCTGTTTTCAGGTGTCTTGGGACAGATTTCAGGGGGGTATCTTTCCGACCGGTTCGGACGCAAAAGAGTGCTGGTCCTTGGATTTCTGGCGGCGGTCCCGTGTTTCTGTCTGATCTTTCTCTCGGCCGGATGGCCGATGTATGCCGGGATCATGCTGTATGCGTTTTTTGCGAGCTTCTGTTATGTGGCTTCGGTGACGATGACGCAGGATCTTCTACCGGGGAGTGTGGGGTTTGCGTCAGGTCTGACGCTTGGGCTTTCGATGGGAGTGGGAGGTGTCGGAGCGGCGCTGATTGGCTGGGCGGCCGATGTTATGGGGTCGCTGCCGGATGCGATGTTTCTTCTGATCGTGCCGACGGTGCTTTGCCCGATCCTTGCGCTGTTTATCAGATATCCGGGAAAGCTTGCCGGCGCCGCTGAAGAGTGAGGCGCGATCCGGCTGACTGCGGACCCGGGCCGGCGGGCCGAGAATAATTTTATCTCCGAAAAATACTATACAAAAAATAATGGCATTTGATTTTGTAGATGACGATGACAACTCCATCCGATTTGCAGATAAGACCGGCAAAAAGAAGTTCTCTGAACATGTCCCGAAGAAGGCTGATATCAAAGGGATGAAGACGAAGAATAAGCGAAAGTGATCCTCACTTTAAAGAATCTTTTTTGTGATCCTTTATGATGATATTTGTTCTGTCATTCGTAAAGCCGGAGTCCTATTCAACAAGATCAGCGGGTCTTCATTCCTTCCGTGGCATCCTTGAGCGGAACAAGACGTGATGCACCTTCACCTTCCATAAGGAAAAAGGATTTTATCCGGTTATTTTTGTTGTGCGGGTTGACGTCAGCTTAGGGGGCGAGGGGTCGGGTCGGGATGCTGCAAATATTTTGATTATCCCAAAGGTCCAAGAGAGGAGTGTCTGTTCTTTTCTTTCCCTCTAAAGTCAGAAGCGGGCAGACATGTTTTGCAGTTTTTGTTGTTTGTCTTGCTCTCTGAGGTGTTTTCCTCACACTATTGCCGGATGTTTTGAGAGATCACGGTGCGTTTTTTTCATTGCCGGACGGTGCCTGAGTTCTTTTTTGGCGGGCTTCGTGTTCGTGTGCGGGATTTTTCCTGATCGGGCGGATATACCCGGAAACCTTCGGTTTGGCCGCAAGGAAAAGATTTGGTGTCAAGTATGTCGACTTGCTTAGCTAAGGTCGGCCGCGTTCCGCGTCCAACCCGCCTGACCGCAAGTTTTCTTTGGATAGGACTTACGCGGTGTGGTTGTGAATCCAAGTTGGGAAGGGTACGGCTGGGTGTGGAAACAAGAGAATATTTAACCGCCAATCTCCGCGAATTCACGCGAATCGCATTTTTCTTGCGTTCGGGTGCTCTGCTTCGGCTGATGCGTGCAAATCGAAGATTTGCGTGCCGCCTCAAACAGGCTTTGCCTGTTTGGGCTTCGCCTACGCAGAATCGCACCCTCTCTGGAAAAATGCTATAAGAAAAACCCGCGTGCGGGTTTTTCTGTTGTTTCATAATTTATTGATTTCACAAAAAGAGAAATTAACGGAGAGAAAAACCGGCACGCCGGTTTTTCTGATAGCATTTTTCCAGACGGCGTGCGATTCCTGCGTAGGCGAAGCCCAAACAGGCAAAGCCTGTTTGAGGCGGCACGCAAATCTTCGATTTGCACGCATCAGCCGGAGCAGAGCACGCAGGCGCAAGAAAAATGCGATTCGCGTGAATTCGCGGAGATTCGCGGTTAAATATTCTCTTGTGTCTACACACAACAACCTCCTTCCCAAATTGGATTGAGGATAACACCGCGTAACTACTATTTGGAAACTTGCTTAGCTAAGGTCGGCCGCGTTCCGCGTCCAACCCGCCTGACCGCAAGTTTTCTTCAAAAACTTGCTTAGCTGAGGTCGGCCGCTTTCAGCGTCCAACCCGCCCGCTCGCACGTCTCCTTCGCTTCGCTCAGGAACTTGCTTAGCTGAGGTTGG